>NZ_JBEZJL010000132.1:0-18051 GCF_040651755.1 Actinomadura sp. NPDC048394
CGGCCGCCCCCGCAGCGGGGGGTGTGGGGGGTCGGCCCCCCACAAGTAGAGGGCGCCGGTCAGCTCCGCACGCGGGGGGTGTGGGGGGTCGTCCCCCCACAAATGACCAGTGCGCAGCCGCAGGCGAGGGGGTCGGACGCGGCGCACGGTCCGAGGGGCCGGCCGGCGATCTCCTTGAACAGCCGGGCGCCCGGTGAGGCGTCCGCCAGCGCGTCCGCCGCCAGGACCACCGCGGCGGCCGTGTAGGTGGAACGGTCCCCGGGGAAGTGCCGCTCGTTCTCGAACTGCCAGCCCGTCCAGTACGAGCCGTCCTCGTGCCGGAGGTGCTGGATGGTGGTGAACAGTTCCAGCGCCCGGTCGCGGTCGCCCGCCGCGTCGAGCGCCATCACGAGTTCGCAGCTCTCCGCCGCCGTCACCCACGGCTGGTCCGACACGCACCGGCAGCCGAGCCCCGGCACGACGAAGGCGTCCCAGCTCTCCGCCAGCCGCCGCGCGGCGGCGTCGCCGCGCACGGGCCCGCCGAGCACCGGGTAGTACCAGTCCATCGACCAGCGGCTCTTGTCGGCGAACGCCTCGGGGTGCGCGGCCACGACGTGGCCGAGCTGGTCGGCGGCCAGTTCCCATTCCGGCTGCGGTTCGCCGAGGTGCTCGGCGAGCGCGACCGCGCAGCGCAGCGACTGGTAGATCGACGAGCAGCCGGTCAGCAGCGCGTGGTCGGACGCGGCGCCGTTCTCGTGCCGGATCCAGATGATCTCGCCGCGCCGGGTCTGCAGGCCGAGCGTGAAGTCGATCGCCCGCCGGACGGTCGGCCACATCCGGCGCGCGAAGTCCTCGTCGCCGGTGCAGACCAGCTCGTGCCAGACGCCCACCGCGACGTAGGCGGCGTGGTTGGACTCGCCGCCCGGTTCGGTGACCTCGCCCAGCACCCATTTCGCGGGCCACGACCCGTCGGGCCGCTGGACGCTCGCCAGCCACGCGTAGGCGCGGCGCGCCTCGTCGCCGAGCCCGGCGACGGTCAGCGCCATCGCCGCCTCGACGTGGTTCCACGCGTCCACGTGGCCGGGCACGCCGTGGGTCGGCGAGAACCACGGGATGGCGCCGGACGCCTCCTGCTGGCGGGCGATGCTGCGGGCCGTCGCGACGACGTCGTCCGCCGTCACGACTCCCGGTACGGAGGGGGGAGCGGTCTCAGACGGCATCCGCCGTCTCCTTCGCCGGGGCCGCCGGCGCGCTCGGCACGGACGGCTTCGCGAAGTACACGACGACGCTCTTGCCGATCACCGGGTTCAGAGCGCGCTCGGCCAGCCGGGTCGCCAGCGGCCGCTTCATGATGTCCCAGACGAGGATCTGGTGGTAGGCCTTGGCGAGCGGGTTGCCGTCGTCGTTCACGCCGACCGCGCACTTGATCCACCAGTACGGGGCGTGCAGCCCGTGCGCGTGGTGGTGGCCGCCGACCTTGAAGCCGATCGACTTGAACTTCGCCTCCAGCTCCGCGCGCGTGTAGATCCGCACGTGGCCGCCGGGGGCGGTGTGGTAGTCCTCCGACAGCGCCCAGCAGACCCGCTCGGGCAGCCAGCTCGGCACCGTCACGGCGAGCCGCCCGCCCGGCTTCAGCACCCGCAGCAGCTCGCGCATCGCCCGCATGTCGTCGGGGATGTGCTCCAGCACCTCGGACGCGATGATCTTGTCGAAGTGGTCGTCGGGGAACGGGAGCGCCAGCGCGTCGCCCTGCACGGTCTCGGCCGTCGCGCCCTCGGGGACCTCGCCCTCCAGGCGCATGGCGCCGAACATCGTCTCGACGCCGGCCAGCTCGTCCGCGTCGAGGTCGAACGCCACGACGTGGGCACCCCGGCGGTACAGCTCGAAGGCGTGCCGTCCGGCCCCGCATCCCATGTCGAGGATGCGGTCCCCGGGGGTGACGCGGAACCGCTGGAAATCCACGGTCAGCAGGGTCGTGCTCCTTCCGTACGGGGAGGCCCGGATGGGGTTCCCACAGCACTTCTCAACTACAGGCTTGCCCGATGCGGCCCCTCGCGGGTGCCGCCCGTCTCAGGTGCGGCGCGCCCGCTTGGACGCGGCGAGCCGCAGGTAGCCGTGCTCGCGGATCGCGGCGCGGTAGTGCCCGACGGTCGCCTTCGCCACCGCCGGCCACGCGAACCGCTCCTGCACGCGGGCCAGTCCCGCGGCGCCCACGCGCGCCCGCTCCTCGGCGGAGTCGTGCAGCAGGCGCAGCGTCGCGGCCAGCTCCTCGACGTCGCCGGGCTGCACGAGCACGCCCGCGTCGCCGACGACCTCCGGCAGCGCGCCGGCGCGGCTCGCGACCAGCGGGGTGCCGGACGCCATGTGCTCGACGGCGGGCAGCGAGAAGCCCTCGTAGCGGGACGGGACGACGGCGATCTCCGCGGACGCCAGCAGCTCGCCCAGCTCGTCGTCGCTGATGCCGCTGACGAACCGGACCCGGTCGCCGAGCGCGAGCTCGCGCACGAGCTTCTCGGTCGGGCCGTCCTTCTGCGGGCGGCTGACGACGATGACGTGCACGTCCCGCTCGGTGGCGACCTTGGCGACCGCGCGCAGCAGCACGTCGACGCCCTTGATCGGGGCGTCCGCGCTGGCCATCGCGACGATCCGGCCGGGGACGCGCTCGCCGCGCGGGTGGAAGATCCGGGTGTCGACGCCGAGCGGCAGGATCTCGATGTCGCGCGGGTCGACCTTGAAGTCCTTGACGATGTCGACCTTGGACGAGTCCGACACCGTCAGCACCGGGCCGATGCGCCGCGACACCTGCGCCTGCATGGCGACGAACCCGTACCAGCGGCGCTTGCCGAGCTTCTGCTTGATCCCCTGCGCCGCCTCCAGCTCGATCCGCCGGTCGACGCTGATCGGGTGGTGGATGCTCGTGACCAGCGGGAGGCCGAGCCGGGAGATGCCGAGGTTGCCGAGGCCGAGGACCTGGTTGTCGTGGACGACGTCGAAGTCGCGGCGGCGCCGCTTCAGCTCCCGCAGCGCGCGCAGGCTGAACGTCAGCGGCTCGGGGAACCCGCCGGTCTTCATGTGCGCGAACTCCAGCACGTCGATCCAGTCGCGGAACTCCTCGCGCGCCGGCGTGCGGAACGGGTCCTCGTCCCGGTACAGGTCCAGGCTCGGGATCTTGGTGAGGGCGATCTCGTCGCGGTCCAGCTCCGGATACGGCTGGCCGGACAGCACCTCCACCGTGTGCCCGAGGTCGATCAGCTCCCGGCTCAGATGCCGGAGGTAGACGCCCTGGCCGCCGCAGTGCGGCTTGCTCCGGTAGGAGAGCAGGGCGACCCGCAACGGTCCGCCCGGCTCGTCTGCCTCACCCACGCCAGCCCCTGCCCACGCACCACTCCCGTCAGTCGCGGGACGCCGGTCGCACACGCACCGGCATCTCCTTTATGCCGTTGATGAAACTAGACCTTAGCCTCCGTACGTTACCGCCGAGTTCAATATTGGGCACAGTGTCCAAAAGTGTTTCGAAAAGCACACTCAGCTCCAGCCGGGCAAGATGGGCGCCCAGGCAGAAGTGGGGCCCGCCGCCGCCGAACCCCAGGTGCGGGTTCGGGTCCCGGCCGACGTCGAAGGAGTACGGGTCGGCGAACACCGCCGCGTCGCGGTTGGCCGAGGCGTAGAACACCACGACCTTGTCGCCCTCGGCGATCTTGCGGCCGCCGAGCTCGGTGTCCTGGACGGCCGTCCGGCGGAACAGGTTCACCGGCGTGACCCAGCGGACGATCTCGTCCACCGCCGTCCGCACCAGCGCCCGGTCCGCCCGCAGCCGCGCCCACTGCTCGGGATGCTCCAGCAGCGCGAGCATCCCGCCCGTCGCGGCGTTGCGGGTCGTCTCGTTCCCGGCGACCGACAGCAGCATCACGAACAGCTCGAACTCGTCGCCGTCCAGGACCTGGCCGTCGGCGTCGGGCTGCAGCAGCCTGGTGACGATGTCGTCGCGCGGGTTCTCGCGCCGGTCGGCGGCCAGCTCGTTGGCGTACGCGTACAGCTGCGTCGCCGCCTCCTGGCCCTCCTCCGGCGTCCGCTGGAACTCCGGGTCGTCCCCGCCGATCAGCGTGTTCGACCAGGTGAAGATCTTCTCGCGGTCCTCCGGCGGGGCGCCCAGCAGCTCGCAGATGACGTAGAGCGGCAGCGGGGCGGCGAGGTCGCGGACGAAGTCCGCCTCCTCGCCGCGCTCCACCGTCTCGGCCACCAGCCTCTGGCAGATCTCCCTGATGTGGTCGGCCAGCGCGCCGATCGCGCGCGGCGTGAACCCCCGGTTGACGATGCCGCGCTTGCGCGTGTGCTCCGGCGGATCCTGGTTCAGCATCATCAGCCGCTGCAGCGCCAGATGATCCTCCGGCGGCTCGTCGAACAGGGCGAGCCGCTCGTAGGAGGAGAAGATCTCCGGGTGCCGGGACACCCGCACCACGTCCGCGTGCCGGGTCACCGCCCAGAAGGGCGGGTTCCCCCGCTCGGGGTCGCCGTGGTGCCGGTGCACCGGGTCGTGCTCGCGCAGCCACGCCAGCTGCTCGTGGGGGACGCCGCCGCGCTCGTACGCGCCGGGCTCCACCAGCTCGATGTCAGGGGCGGGGCCGATCTCAGGGGTGGTGGTCATCGCGCCAGGACCTCCATGTCCGGGGGGACCTCGATCGTCAGCCGCGGCGGGGGGACGGGGTGAAGCGTACGGGCAGCTCCTTCAGCCCGTTGACGAAGTTGGAGCGCAGCCGGCGGGGCTCGCCGGCCGGGGCGATGTCGGGCATCCGGTCCAGGATCGTCTCGAAGATGATCTTCAGGTTCATCCGGGCCAGGTGGGTGCCCAGGCAGAAGTGCGGGCCGCCGCCACCGAACCCGATGTGCGGGTTCGGGTCGCGGCCCACGTCGAAGCTGAACGGGTTGTCGAAGACCCGCTCGTCCCGGTTCGCCGACCCGTAGAACAGGACGACCTTGTCGCCCTTGCGGATCAGCTTGCCGCCCATCTCGACGTCCTCCATCGCCGTGCGGCGGAACTGGTTGATCGGGCTCACCCAGCGGACGATCTCCTCGACCGCCGTCGGCAGCAGGCTCCGGTCCGCCTTCAGCCGCGCCCACTGCTCGGGTCGCTCGAAGAACGCCTGCATGCCGCCCGCCGTCGCGGTCCGGGTCGTCTCGTTCCCGGCGATCGACAGCATGATCACGAAGAGCTGGAACTCCTCGTCGGTGATCCGGTTGCCGTCCGCGTCCGGGGTCAGCAGCTTGGTCACGATGTCGTCGCGCGGCGTGGACGCCCGCGCGGCGGCGAGCTCGCCCGCCCAGCCGGCGAACTCGGCGGCGCACAGCTGCGACTCGGTGCGGTCCCCGATGTACTCGGGGTCGTTGAAGGCCACCAGCTTGTTGGACCAGGCGAAGATCTTCTCGCGGTCCTCCAGCGGCGCGCCGAGCAGCTCGCAGATCGTGTAGAGCGGCAGCGGCGCCGCGAAGTGCTCGACGAAGTCGCACTCGCCCAGCTCGGCCGCCTCGTCGATCAGCCCGTTGCAGATCTCCCGGATGTGGTCCTGCAGCTTGCCGATCATCCGGGGGGTGAAGCCCTTGTTGACCATGCTGCGCAGCCGGGTGTGGTCCGGCGGGTCCTGGAACAGCATCATCTGCCCGTACAGCGCGATGTCCTCGTCGCTGAACTCCTCGAACATCGCCGACCGCTCGTGCGAGGAGTACAGGTCGGGGCGCCGCGACGCGCGCACCACGTCCTCGTGCCGGGTCACCGCCCAGAAGCCGTCGACCCCGTCGTTCGGATCGGCGTGCCAGTGCACGGGGTCGTTGTCGCGCAGCCACGCGAACTGGCGGTGCGGGATGCCGCCGCGCTCGTAGACGCCGGGATCGATGATGTCGATCTCCGGGGCGACGAAGGCCGGGGTGGGAGCGGTACGGGTCTCAGTGGCCATGGGTTTCCTTCGAGCCGGTGCGGGCTGGTCACTTCGAGGACGGGACGGTGGCTCCGTGTCGCGCCGCGCGGGGCCGGTCACCGGCGTCGGACGCCGGTCGGTTGATCTTGGTTATCGAGCGCTTGCTTGGCATCCGGATATAGAACACGTTCTAACATGAGACTCCAGTCTCATCAAGGGTCCAGACGGCAGAGTGACTCGAATCGCATCGGGCCGTCACCCTGCGGCGACGCCCCGCCGCACGAGGTGTCCGGGCATCTGGCGGTGTAGCCCCGTCTGGGCGGGAATGTCACAAGAAGTACGCGCCAGCGCTCGGGGGATGGGAGGTCCCGCGATGTTCTTCGCAATCGTGGCCGGCGGGATCCTGGTGTACGCCGTCGTCGACCTCGTCAGGGCGGCGATCCGCAGACGGAGGGCGCGGCGCGCGGCACTGGCGCGCCCGCGGCTCTGGACCGAGCCGGAGGCGCTCACGGCCGCGGAACTGGAACGCCTCGCGGGCGCCGAGCCCGAGGCCCTGATGTGGACCGAGGACGACCAGCGCTGGCTGGAGAGCCGCCGCATCAGCCTCCGTTCATGACAAGCACGGCCCAAGGGGCTCGCCTAGCGGCTCGCCCCTTGACCGTGCTTGGGCGAGCGCGAACTCGCTTCGCGAGCTTCCCGGCGGGGCTCGCCTTCGGCTTCGCCCCACCGGTCAGATAGCGCGCTCGCGTGACGGCCGAGGTGGTCCCCGCGCTGCGGCGGGCCCGGGCCGTCAGCGGAGGGTGTAGCGGAGGGGGTCGTCGGTGCCTTCGCGGCGGACCACGCCGCGGTTCTCCAGGGTGCGGAGGTGGGCGGCGGCCTCGCCGGCGGCCATGCGGCGCGCGCCGAGCGGCATCCGCTCCCACGGGTGCCGCCAGGTCAGCCCGGCGGTGACGTCCCAGAGCGTGACGGGACGCGACGACAGCAGCGCCGTCACCTCCGCCAGCCGCTCCTCGTGGTGGCCGATGATCTCGCGCGCGCGCTCGGACAGGCCCGTGAACCGGTACTGGTGCGCGGGCAGCACCTCGTCCGCCGACATCGCGGAGATCTTGTCCAGCGAGCCGAGGAAGTCCGACAGCGGGTCCACGTCCGGGGTGTCGTACGGGTAGAGCCCGATGTGCGGGGTGATGCGCGGCAGGACGTGGTCGCCGGTGAACATCCGGTCGCCGTCCTCCAGGTGCAGGCAGATGTGGCCGGGGGAGTGCCCGGGCGTCCAGATGACGCGGAGCCTGCGGCCCGGCAGGTCGACCAGCTCGCCGTCGTCGAGCTCGCGGTCCGGGATCGCCGGGGGGTCCACCCGCGGCTGCTCCATCCCGGCGGCCAGCTCGGTCTCGCCGGCGCCCGCCCGGCGCATCGAGGTCAGCTCGAACGAGCGGCGCTCCTCGTGCCCGAGGCTGGTGTGGAACAGCCGGACGATCTCGGTGTCCGCCCGGTGCATCGCGATCCACGCGCCGGACGCCTCGCGGACCCGCCCGGCGAGCCCCGCGTGGTCGGGGTGGAAGTGCGTGACGACGACACCGCGCACGTCGGCGACGTCGATCCCGAAGGTGCCGAGGCCGTCGCGCAGGGCGGTCCAGGCGTCCTCGTGCTGCCAGCCCGCGTCGATCAGGACGGGGCCCTGCGGGCTCTCCACCGCGTACACGAGCGTGTAGGCCAGCGGGTTGCCCGGAATGGGGACGGGAACGCTCCAAAGCCCCCCGCCGAGATCCTCGGGTACCGGCTCCACGGGACCGCCTTTCGCGCCCAATCCGGTCGGGCGAGTCGGTTGTGGGGACCCTAGCGGAACGCGGAACGGTGCTCCGCAACCGGGTCCCCACGCGTCGGACGTGCTGCTGGTCAGATGCGCTCGAGGATGCTGGCCGTGGACAGCGCGCCGCCGCAGCACATCGTGATCAGGGCGGTCTGGGCGTCGCGGCGCTCCAGCTCGTGCAGCGCCGTGGTGATGAGCCGGGCGCCCGTCGCGCCGACCGGGTGGCCGATCGCGATCGCGCCGCCGTTGACGTTGACGGTGTCCATGTCCGGCTTGTGCACCGACGCCCAGGACAGCGCGACCGAGGCGAACGCCTCGTTGACCTCGCTGATGTCGATGTCGCCCATCGTCATCCCGGCCCGCGCGAGGACCCGCTCGGTCGACTGGACCGGGCCGTCCAGGTGGTAGTACGGCTCGCCGCCGACCAGCGCCTGCGCCCGGATCCGGGCGCGCGGCCGCAGCCCCAGCTCGAACGCCTTCTCCTCGGACATGACGACCACGGCGGCCGCGCCGTCGGAGATCTGCGACGAGGTGCCGGCGGTGTGCAGCGAGCCCTCGCCGAGGACGGGCTTGAGGTTGCCGAGCCCCTCCTTGGTCGTCTCGCGCAGGCCCTGGTCCCGGGTGACGGTGCGGGTCTCGCCGGTCGGATTGCCCTCGGCGTCCAGCACGGGCGCCTCGATCGGGACGACCTCCCGCTCGAACCGGCCGTCCGCCCACGCCTTGGCGGCGAGCTGCTGGGAGCGCGCGCCGAACGCGTCCAGGTCGTCGCGGGTGAAGCCGCGCCGCTGCGCGATCCGCTCGGCCGCCTCGAACTGGTTCGGCATGTCCAGCGACCAGTCGTCCGGACGCGGGTTGTGCGGCAGCACGTTGGTGCCGAGCGGCGCGCGGCTCATCACCTCGACGCCGCAGCCGATCGCGACGTCGACGACGCCCGCGGCGACCTGCGAGGCGGCCAGGTGGACGGCCTGCTGCGCCGACCCGCACTGCGCGTCGATCGTGGTGACCCCGGTCTGCCAGGGCAGGCCCGCGTACAGCCAGGCGTACCGGCCGATGTGCGAGCCCTGCTCGCCGGCCTGCGTCACGCAGCCGGCGAAAACCTGCTCGACCTGCGCGGCGTCGATGCCGGCGCGCTCGACGGCGGCGATCAGCGTGTGGGAGAGGACGGCCATCGGCTTCAGTCCCGCCAGCCAGCCGTTGCGCTTCCCGAGCGGCGTGCGCACCGCCTCGACGATCACCGGGGTACCCATGCGGTCTCCTTCTAGAACGGGATTCGCCTTCGACTGTAACGAGTTCTACTTTCAGCCGGAAGCCCCGTCCCGCCCATCGGGATCAGGGGCGGTAGCGCACCGGGAGCTCCTTGACGCCGTTCAGCCAGGCGGAGCGGAGGCGGCGCGGCTCGCCGATCCGGGCGATGTCCGGCATGTGGTCGGCGATCGCGTCGAACATCAGCCCGATCTCCAGCCGGGCCAGGTTCGCGCCGATGCAGTAGTGGGCGCCGGTGCCGCCGAAGCCGAGGTGCGGGTTGGGGGAGCGGGTGACGTCGAACGTCCCCGGGGCGTCGAAGACCTCCTCGTCGAAGTTCGCCGACGAGTAGTACATCGCCACCCGGTCGCCCGCCCTGATCTCCATGCCGCCGAGCTCGGTGTCGCGGACGGCGGTGCGCTGGAACGCCGTCACCGGCGTCGCCCACCGGACGATCTCGTCCGCGGCGGTCTCCGGGCGCCCGGCCTTGAACAGCTCCCACTGCTCGGGGTGGTCGAGGAAGGCGATCATGCCGTGGGTGATCGCGTTGCGGGTGGTCTCGTTGCCGGCGACGGCGAGCAGGATCATGAAGTAGCCGAACTCGTCGTCGGTGAGGCCGCGGCCGTCCACGTCGGCCTGGACGAGCTTGGTGACGATGTCGTGCGCGGGGCAGCCGCGGCGCTGCTCGGCGAGGTTCATCGAGTAGCCGATGATCTCGGCGGCGGCGCAGGCCGGGTCGGCGTCGTACTCGGGGTCGTCGTAGGCGAGCATCTGGTTGGACCAGTCGAACAGCTTGCGGCGGTCCTCCTGCGGGACGCCCATCAGCTCGGCGATCGCCTGCAGCGGCAGCTCGGCCGCGACCTCGGTGACGAAGTCGCCCTCGCCGCCCTTGCGCAGCGCCTCGGCGACGATCCGCTCCGCGCGCTCCCGCAGCGCGTCGTGCAGGCCCTTGACGACGCGGGGCGTGAAGCCGCGGGAGACGATCTGGCGCAGCTTGGCGTGCTGCGGCGCGTCCATGTGCAGCAGCAGGTTCTCGCGCTGCAGGTCCAGCTCGTCGCGCCCGAACGTCTCGTTGAACCGGATGACCGCGCCGTTGGCGTTGGCGGAGAACAGCTCGGCGTCGCGCGAGATCTCCTTGACGTGCGCGTGCTTGCTGATCACCCAGAAGCCGTCGTCGTCGAAGCCGGTGCGGCCGCGCGGCTGGGCGTTCCACCAGGGGCGGGCGGTGCGGCGCAGCGCGGCGAACTCGGCGAGCGGCACCCGCTCGGCCATCAGGTCCGGGGAGCAGAAGTCGAACCCGGCGGGGACGGCGGTCTCCGGTGCGGTGGCGGTCATGCGCGGTTCCTCCCGATGCGCGGCGCGGGAACGTCCGGTCCGGGCTCACCGTAGAACCCGTTTCAGCGGCGCGGCAAGGGTGAATGAGACTTGAGTCTAATCAAGTGTCTTACCCAAGCGCTTGCTTGTCTCGCCGGAGACCGCCTCCCCTTCCAGCAGGCGAAATCCGGCGGCGGTCGCGCTGCCACGAGCCTGGTCGGCAACTCAAGATCTCGAGGCGGTGACCTTTGTCACCTTGGCATGTCTCGCTAACGAGAACGCGTTCTAGTTCGGCGCCCGGAACCGGGACGTTCGGGTGTCGCGGCCGTCCATTAGCCTGGGGCGTGCACTCCCCCCGCGCCGGAGACGTCCATGCCCGCTGATTTCGACGAGCCCGTGTTCGACGAGGAGTTCGTCAGGAACGCCGCGTTCACCGAACCGTCCGCGCGCGAGCGCGCGCAGCCGCCCCGCCGCGCGCGTCGGTGGCGCCCCGCCGGGCGCCTGCGCATCCGCGGCAGGCTGGCCCGGCGCCGGTACCGGGAGCCGAGCCACCGGCGGGCGGTCATCCAGGTGATCGGCGGCGTGCTCGTCCTGGTGGCCATCTCGGTCGCGCTGTGGTGGTGGCAGTCGGGGTCGCGCAGGAGCGACGACGGGAACCCGGTCGGCCCGGCCGCGACCATCATCATCTCGCCGCCGCCCTCGGGCCCGCAGGCCCCGACGGAGGTGCCGCCCGCCCCGACGGAGATCCCGCGCGCCGCGGCGCCCCTCGGCCCGGACGTGCCGGACGTCCCGGCGGTGCCCGCCGGCTGATCCGGCGCCCACCCGCCCCCGGCCCGGCGGCGCGTGGCCGGAACCGGCTGGTCCGGCAAAGTACTCATTCGGGATGAGTGTCACTACTCACCGCGAATCAGGCTAGAACGCCTGGTCGGTCTTCCGTAAGGTCTCCCTGTCCGGACGCGGCCGGGGCCCGCGAACCTGGCTTTCCCACGCTTTCCACCCAGGACGAGGACCGGGGGACCAGCCCATGAGAGCCCGCATCACCGCCGTCGCCGCGCACCTGCCGCCGCGCGTCGTCACCAGCGCCGAGGTCGAGGCCCGCGTCGCCGCCGAGAGCCCCGGCTACCGGCCGCACCCCACCATCGTCGAACGGATGACGGGGATCCGCGCCCGGCACGTGATGGACGACGGCGAGCAGGCCTCCGACCTGGCCGTCGCCGCCGCCCGCCGGGCGCTCGACCAGCGCGGCATCGGCGCGGACGCCGTCGACCTGCTGATCTTCGGCTCCGCGTCGCAGGACCTCATCGAGCCCGCCACCGCGCACATCGCCGCCGCCAAGCTCGGCGCGTCCTGCCCGGTGTTCGACGTCAAGAACGCCTGCAACAGCTTCCTCAACGGGCTCCAGATGGCGGACGCGCTGATCCGCACCGGCCAGCACGAGCGGGTCCTCGTCTGCACCGGCGAGAGCCCGTCCCGCGCGATCCGCTGGACGGTCCGCGACCGCGCCCAGTTCGCCGACGCGTTCGCCGGCTACACCCTGTCGGACGGCGGCGCCGCGATGCTCGTCGAGGCCGCGCCCGACGGCGGCATCTTCTACCGCGACTTCGCCGCCGTCTCCAGCGCCTGGGAGATCGGCACGCTGCCCGCCGGCGGGTCGATGCACCCGCGCGACCCCGAGTACGCCTACTTCTCGGGCGACGGGCGGCGGCTCAAGGACGCGTTCCTCGCGGCCGGCCCGGAGATCTTCGCCAACGCCCTCACCAAGACCGGCCTGGCCTGGGACGACTTCGCGGTGGTGGCCGTCCACCAGGTGACCCTGCCGTACCTGGAGGTGCTGCGGGCGACGCTCGGCGTCCCGCCGGACCGGCTCGTCGTCACGCTGCCCGAGCACGGCAACGTCGCGTCCGCGAGCCTGCCGCTCCAGCTCGCGACCGCGATCGCGGACGGGCGCTGCCGCCCCGGCGACCGCGTCGCGCTCGTCGGCCTCGCCGGCGGCGTCAGCCTCGGCGTCCTGTTCGCGGAGCTGTGACGATGCCGGACAGCACACAGCCGAACATGAACCTGTGGGTCGTCGTCCCGGCGTTCGACGAGGAGCGCTCGATCGGCGCGACGCTGCACCGCCTCGCCGCGCAGACCGACCCCCGCTTCACGCTCGCCGTCGTCGACAACGGCAGCCGCGACGGGACCGCCGAGGTCGTCCGGGCGTTCGCCGAGGACCACCCGGCGATGGACGTCCGGATCGTCCCAGAACCGGAGAAGGGGACGGGCGCCGCCGCCGACACCGGCTTCCGGCACGCCATGACCGCCGGCGCCACGCACATCGCCCGCACCGACGCGGACTGCCTGCCCGGCCCCGGCTGGATCGCCGCGGTGAAGCGGGCGTTCGCGGACGGCCTGGAGATGGTGTCCGGCCCCCTGCGGCCCCGCACCGACGAGTTCCCGCTGAAGCTCTGGGAGCGCCGCCTGCTGCCCGCCGTGATCGGGATCGCCGCGGCGTTCGGCCGGTTCCGCCCCGGCAACCAGGACCCGCTGTACCTCGGCCCGTACGTGATGATGCCGGGCTGCAACGTCGCCATCACCGCCGACCTGTACAAGCGGGCCGGCGGGTTCCCGCGCACCCGCATCGAGGAGCTCCACGAGGACCGCGCCCTCGTCAACCGCGTCCGCTACCTGACCGACGCCTACGGCCTGCGCAAGGACGTCGTCGTGTACGGGTCGGTGCGGCGGCTGCGCGCGTTCGGGCTGGTCAAGACCCTCGGCTGGTACGCCGACCACCGCTACATGCCCGAGGTGGTGGACATCCGATGAGGACCCTGGACTGGGAGCGGCGGCTGTACCTGACCGCGCACCCGTTCGCGTACCCGCTGCTGCGCGGCCTCGCCCGGCGCGGGCCGATCGTCCGCGTGCCGGGCCTCGGCGTCGTCGTGAACGCGGCGCCGCTCGCCCGCGAGGTGCTGATGGACGGCGAGACGTTCCGCAAGGACGGCCCCGGCTCGCCCGGCGAGCTGTGGACGCCCGTACTCGGGCCGTCCGTCCTGCTGAACATGGAAGGCGACGCGCACCGCGCGCTCCGCCGCCGCCTCACCGACCTGTTCACGCCGTCCTACACCGACGCGCTGTGCGCGCGCGTGCTCGCGGACCCGCTGGAACGGCTCGCCGACCGCCTCGCGCGCGGCGCGACCGTCAACCTCGTCGACGCCGCGCGCGTCATGGCGGGCGCCGTCATCAGCGAGGTCATCGGCCTGGACGCGGGCACCGAGGCGGACTGGCGGCACCTGTTCGAGCAGGGCGAGCGGATCGTGTCGATGGTGTCGCTGCGGACCCGGCGGCTCAGCCCGGCGCAGGTCGAGCGGGCCCGCGCCGTCCTCGACCCGCTCGGCGCCATCGCCGCGAAGGCCTACGCCGCCGGCGACGAGTCCACGGTCATGGGCCGGATGCGGGCGCTCGGCCTCTCCGAGGACGAGGCGCGCGGCGCCGCCGGCGCGTTCTTCCTCACCGGCACCGAGACCGTCGCCACCCTGCTGCCCCGCCTGATCGCGCTGCTCGCCGACTCGGGGCAGCTGCCGCGGGTCGCCGCCGCGCGCGGGCTGCTCGACCGGGCGATCGACGAGGCGATGCGCGTGACGACGCCGACACCCGTGATGCTGCGGAGCGTGCACCGCCCGGCGGTCGTCGGCGGCGTGCCGATCCGTCCCGGGGACCGGGTGCTCATCGCCACGCACAACTGCTGCCGCGACCTCGGGCCGTTCGACCTCGAACGCCCGCATCCGCCGGAACTGCGGCGCCTCTGGTTCGGCGCGGGCCCGCATTTCTGCATCGGCTATCCGCTCGCCACTGCGCAGATCCGGCGCGTCGCCCGGACGCTCCTGGACGCCGCGCCATTGCGCATCACCAGCCGCGCCGCCGCCCGCGGCGTCCTGATCCCGACCTACAGCCATCTCGCCGTCCGTTCGGAGGCCGTCGCATGACGCTCGTCCGGCAATTGCTCGACCAGGCCGCGCGGACACCGGACGGCGTCGCCCTGGTGTCCGGGAACGGCACGGAGCTCACTTATGGCGAACTGCGCCGCCAGGTGCTCGCCGTCCGGCACGGGCTCCTTTCCGCGGGCCTCGCGGAAGGCGACGGCGTGCTCTTCTCCGTCCGCCCGTCACCGGAATCCCTCGTCCTCGCGCTGGGCGTCGTCGCCGCCGGGGGAGTGGTCGTCTTCGCCGATCCCGGAGCCGGGCCGGAAATGTTCACGGCCCGGTTGCGGCTGGCGCGGCCGCGCTGGTCCGCCGCCGAATCGGTGCTCTACGCGGGGAGCCGGCTGAGAATCGTCCGGGCCTACGCGCGGCGGCGCGGGCTGCTGCTCCCGAATCTCGCCGAACTGCAGATCCCCGGCGAGGACCCGATGCGGCACATCCACGTCGGCCGCCGCCTCCCGGGTGTGCCGCGAGGCTCCCTGTCGCTCGCCGACCTGCTGCGCGGCGACGCCCCGGAGCCGTCGGAGGACACCGACCCGGGCGCCCCCGCGGCGGTCATCTTCACCTCCGGGACCACCGCCGCGCCGCGCGCCGTCGTCCATTCCCAGGCGTCCCTCGCCGCCGCACTCGGCCTTTTCCGCGACCGGATGCCGCTCGGGCCCGGCGACGTCGTCCACACCGACCAGCTGATGCTCGGACTGCCGACGCTGATATCCGGCGCCCGCTGGTCGATGCCGCCGCTGTTCTGCTCGCCCGTCGATTTCGTGCGCCTCATGCGGGAACGCGGAGCCACCCACACGTTCTGCGTCCCCGTCCACCTCGCCGAAATCCTGGACACGGCACCGGAACTGCCGCCGTCGCTCCGGTACGTCCTGCTCGGCGCCGCGCCCGCACCCGCCGGAATCCTGAAACGCGCGACGAGCGCGACGTCCGCCGAAGTACTCTCCGTCTACGCCATGACGGAGATATTGCCGGTCGCGATCGCGTCGGCCGAAGAGAAACTCGCGCACACCGCGTCCGGCGCCGAAGGCGACCTTCTGGGCACTCCTCTTCCGGGCGTTGGGGCACGGCTCGCCGACGACGGGGAACTGCTCCTTTCCGGACCCAACCTCTGCCGCGGCTATCTCGGCGCCGAACCGTTCGAGGAACTCGCGACCGGCGACCTGGCCCGCCTGGACGACGGCCGGATCGTCCTGACCGGCCGGAAGAAGGACATGCTCATCCGCGGCAAATTCAACCTCTACCCCGGCCTTTACGAGCCGTCCATCGCCGCGCTCCCCGGCGTCGACGAAGCCGCCATCGTCGGCGTCCCCGACCCCGAGACCGGGGACGAGGAGGTCGTCCTCGCCGTCACCGGCACCGCCGACCCCGCGCGCCTCCGCCGCGACCTGCCCGCCGTCATCGACCACGACGCGCTGCCCGACCGCGTCATCGTCCTCGGCGCGCTGCCCCGCTCCGGCCGCACCCGCAAACTCGACCGCGACCGCCTCCGCGACCTCGCCGCGCGGCCCGCGCGGCCCGCGCAACCCGCGCGGCGCCCGGGGACGTCCGGATGAGGATCGCCGTCACCGGCGCGTCCGGCTTCGTCGGCGGCGCCGTCTGCCGCGCCCTGACCTGCCGCGACATCACCGCCCACGCGTTCGGGCGGCGGCCGTCCGTCCCGCCCGGCCACCTCGCCGGCGCCGCCTACCGGTCCTGGGACCTCACCCGCGGCCCGATCCCGGACGCGCCCGCCGTCGACGCCGTCGTCCACTGCGCGGGCAGCGTCACCGACTGGGGACGGCCCGCCGACCTGTTCGCCGCCAACCTCACCGGCACCCGCAACGCCCTCGCGTCCTTCCCGGGCGCGCGGTTCGTGCACGTCAGCACCGCCAGCGTGTACGACCCGTTCCGGCCCAGCGTCATGGCCACCGAGGACGAGGCGCCCGTCGCCCGCTACCTCAACGCCTACGGCGCGTCCAAGGCCGCCGCCGAACGCCTCGTCCTCGGGCGCGGCGCGATCGTCCTGCGCCCGCACGCCGTCTACGGGCCCGGCGACACCACACTGCTGCCGCGCGTCCTGTCCGCCGTCCGGGGGCCGCTGCTGCCCGCCGTCGGGACGGGCCGGCAGCGGATCAGCCTGACCTCGATCGCCAACCTCGTCCAGGCGTGCCTGCTCGCCGCGACCGGCCCCGTCGCGTCCGGCGTCTTCAACGTCGCCGACGCCGCCCCGGTCGTGATCGACGACGCGTTCCGCGAGATCCTCGCCGAACGCGGCGTCGCCGCCCGTCCCGTCTACATCCCGGCGGGCGCCGCCCGGCCCCTCGCCGCCGTCGCCGAGGGCGCGTTCCTGCTGGCCCGCCGGCCCGAACCGCCGCGCCTCACCCGCTACGCGATCAGTCACCTCGCCGTCGAGCGGACCCTCGACATCACCGCCGCCCGCGACGTCCTCGGCTACGCGCCGCACGCCACCACCTTCGCCGGAGCCGCCGCCTGGTGATCGTCAACCGCCGGTTGACGATTCCGGATCGTCAACCTATGGTTGACGCATGAGCGAACCCACGCAGACCGGCGTCCAGATCCGGCTGGACGACCTCATCGCCGCCATCAAGAAGGTCCACCCCGACGCCCTCGAACAGCTCACCAGCGCCGTCGTCGCCGCCGAGCACCTCGGCGAGGTCGCCGACCACCTCATCGGCCACTTCGTCGACCAGGCCCGCCGCTCCGGCGCGTCCTGGACCGACATCGGCAGGAGCATGGGCGTCAGCAAGCAGGCCGCGCAGAAGCGCTTCGTCGCCAAGGGCGCGCCCGCCGACCTCGACCCGTCCCAGGGGTTCTCCCGCTACACCGTCCGCGCCCGCAACGTCGTCATCGGGTCGCAGAACGAGGCCCGCGCCGCCGGCAGCGCCGAGATCACCCCCGCCCACCTCGTCCTCGGCCTGATCGCGGACCCGCAGTCCCTCGCGAGCAAGGCGATCACCGCGCAGGACGTGCTGCTCGACACCGTCCGGCAGGCCGCCACCGCCGCGCTGCCGCCGGAGGCCGCCGAGGTCCCCGCCCTCATCCCCTTCGACCAGGACGCCAAGAAGTCCCTGGAGCTGACCTTCCGCGAGGCCCTCCGCCTCGGCCACAACTACATCGGTACCGAGCACATCCTCCTCGCCCTCCTCGAACACGAGAACGGAACCGGCATCCTGTCCGAGGCGGGCGTCACCAAGCCCGCCGCCGAAGCCCACATCGCCACCGCCCTCGCCGCCTTGGTCGCGGAACAGTCGGAGTAGCGCCTCGACCTGTTGAAGCCCCCGAGTGCCCCGCCATTCGGGGGCCGCAGGCTGCGCGGGGTGTCCAAGCTGTGCGGGCCGGCCGGGACGGCCGGGACGGGCGGGCTGCGCGGGCTTTTGCAGGACGCGCAGGCTGTGCTGAACGGGCTGTGCTGAACGGGCTGTGCTGAACGGGCTGTGTGGGAGGGGCTGTGTCGCTGCCTTGGCCTTGTTGTCCTGCCGGTTTGGGGGATGCGATGCGCTGAGGGCCATCCGCAGCTCGGCTGCTCGTGGAGTGAGTTGGGCGATCGTGTGCGTGGCCGGGTGCGGTGAGCTTGGACGGCTGAGCTCATGGGGTGCGCCGGAGGGGCTGTAGGTGGGACGAGGGCCTGGAGCGGGCGGTCTTCGTGAGGCGATGTGATGTTGGGGACGGGACGTTCGGGCCGGACGTTCGGGCCGGGAGTCCGAGCTGGGAGTCCGAGCCGGGATCTTGGGGGCGGCGGGGACGGGTGTTTGGGGGCATCGGCAAGAGGGGTGTTCGGGTGGTGGGGTGGCGCTTGCGTACGGGGCCGCCCCTCCAAAGTCAAGGGCGCCTTCGGCGT
>NZ_JBEZJL010000133.1:0-17800 GCF_040651755.1 Actinomadura sp. NPDC048394
CGCGGGAATCGTCCCCGCGCGCGCCGCCGCCGTGGTGCCGATCAGGCGTAGAGGCCGTCCAGCCAGCCCTGCCACGCCTTCCGCGTCGCCTCCTCGTCACCGGACGCGCCGGCGCCGAACCGGTGCAGCACGATCCCGACCGGCGCGTCCCACGCGTTGCGGCCGAAGAACCGGTACATCGCGTCGCCGGTGCGCAGGCCGAGGAAGTTCTCGTTGCGGAAGTCGACGACCGCGTCCACCTCGCCGGCGCCCGGCAGGTCCACCCGCACCCGGTCGCCCTCCGCCGCGCCGTCCGCCACGGACGCGCCCAGCCCGAGCGCCCGGCCGACCGCCTCGAACGCGTCCTTCGCCGTCGACGCGGCCGGCCCCTGCACGTCGGTGTGCACCGCCGCGCGCCCCGCGAAATGGGTCACGTACTGCCGCAGCGTGTGCAGGTAGAAGTCGGTGTGCTTGTTCGCGCCGTCGTACTGGTCGTCCCAGTTCTCCACGAAGATCCCGCTGTGCACGTAGCGGACCCAGGACCGGCCGCCCTCGCGCGGCTCGATCAGGTGGTCGAGCTGGTTGAGCGCCTGCCCGACGGCCTTCAGGTCCTCGGGGGACTCGGACCGGGCGACCAGCCGGTGCGGCGGGTCCCACACGGTCAGGGTCGCGCCGAAGCCCGCCGAGCCGCCCTCGCGCGGCTCGTACTCCGTCGGCCACAGCCACCCGGCCGTGTTCACCGTGATCGCGTCCCAGATCGTCTCGGGCGGCGCGTCCGCCTCGAACTCGCGGACGATCTCGAATTCCTTCGCCATGGCGTGCTCCTCGCTCCGGCGCGCTGCCCGCGCGCCCGTTCCGTTCGGTTCGGTGTGCCGTTGTGGCCGGCCGTCGTGCCGCGCCGCCGTCCGGCGGCGGACGGCGCTCAGGACTCCGCCGCGTCGCCGTCCTGCTCGATGCCGGGCGTCTCGCCCTGCTCCGCCCGGTCCCCGGTGCCCGGTTCGCCCTTGAGGGAGGGGTGCAGGGCGATGACGACCCGGTGCGGGCGGCCGCCCTCCGCCGACGCGTCGTGGTACTTGCGCACCAGCGCTCCGACGCCGGCGGTCAGCTCCTCGACGAAAGCCGCCCGGTCGGCCGCGGAGGCGAACCGGACCTCGCCGTCCAGCGCGTAGGTGGCGAGGCGCTTGTTCGCCCGCTCCGCGCCGGTGATGAGCGCGCCGACGTCGCGGACCAGCCGCGCCGCCACCGCCAGCAGCCACCGCGCCGACAGCGCGTCGCGGTGCCGGGCCGGGTCGGGCTGCAGTCCCGGCAGCGCCAGCGGCGAGATCACGTAGGACGCCGCCGTGGCGCGCATCAGCCGCTCGGTCATGTTGCCCTTGCGGCGCTCCTCGACCAGTTCCACCAGCCCGTGCCGCTCCAGGGCCCGCAGGTGGTAGTTCACCTTCTGCCGTGGCAGCCCGACCCGCGCGGCCAGCGCCGCCGCCGACAGCGGCTCGGCCAGCTCGGCCAGCAGCCGCGCCCGCATCGGGTCCAGCGACGCGGCCGCCGCCCCGGGCTCCTCGATCACCGTCACGTCCAGCATGCGCCCATCATCGCCACCGACAGCATGAGTTGTCAAGACAAAAAAATTTGTCGGTGGCGCCCGCCTCCACGGCCGGGACGAATGATCACCGGGACCGGATCGTCGGCGCCTTCCTGGGTAATGACCCACCCGACGCACGGCGGCACGCGGAAGGAGACACGGTGGGAGGCACGGGCGGACGGGACTCGCTGCCGAAGGCGCTGCGCGACTACGCGCTGATCGCCGACGGGGAGCGCGGCGTCCTGATCGGGCCGCAGGGCGAGTACGCCTGGATGTGCTTCCCCGCCTGGGACTCGCCCGCCGCGTTCGGCGGCCTGCTCGGCGGCCCCGGCGACTACGTCGTCCAGCCCGCCGCCGAACGCTGGGTGTGGGGCGGCTACTACGAGGACCGCGGCCTGATCTGGAACAGCCGCTGGGTGACCGGCGACGGCGGCATGGTCGAATGCCGCGAGGCCCTCGCCCGGCCCGCCGCCCGCGGCCGCGCCGTCGTCCTGCGCCGCTGCCGGGCGGTGCGCGGCGCCGTCCGCGTCCGCGCCGTGCTGGACGTGCGCGCCGGCGACCGCCGCGAGCGGATGCGCGACCTGCACCACCACGGCGGCGAATGGACGGCCCGCAGCGGCGCCGCGCGGATCCGCTGGCGCGGCGGCGACGAGGCGGTGGTGCGGGAGAACACCGACGGCGGGCCCGTCCTCGCCCTAACGTTCGACCTCGCCGAGGGCGAGTCCCGCGACCTGGTCCTCGAGATCGCCGAAGGGGAATCCGGCGGCGACCTGGACGCCGGCGCGCTGTGGGACGCCACCGAACGCGCCTGGCGCGACGACGTCCCGTCCTGCGAGGACACCATCGCGCCCCGCGACGCGCGCCTCGCCTACTCGGTGCTCACCGGCCTCACCAGCAGCGGCGGCGGGATGGTCGCCGCCGCGACCACCGCGCTGCCCGAACGCTCCGACGAGGGCCGCAACTTCGACTACCGGTACGCGTGGATCCGCGACCAGTGCTTCGCCGGGCGCGCCGTCGCCGTGCACGGCGGGCCGCCGCGGCTGCTGCGCACCGCCGCCGAGTTCGTCGCCGCGCGGGTCCTCGCCGACGGCGACCGCCTCAAGCCCGCCTACACCGTCGCCGGCGACGACATCCCCGACCAGCGCGAGAGCGACCTGCCCGGCTACCCCGGCGCCGCCGCCGTCACCGGCAACCGCGCGAGCTCCCAGTTCCAGCTCGACGCGCTCGGCGAGGCGCTGCTGCTGCTCGCGGCGGCCGCCGAGCGGGAACCGCCCACCGCCGAGCAGGCCGAGGCGGCCCGCGTCGCCGCGGGCGCCGTCGCCCGCCGCTGGACCGGGCCCGACGCCGGCATCTGGGAGACCCACGACGACCTGTGGACCCACTCGCGGCTCACCTGCGTCGCCGGCCTCCGCCGCGCCGCCCGATACCTGGCAGGGCCGGCGGAGGCGGCCTCATGGAACGGCCTCGCCGACGCCGTCCTCGACGAGACCGCCCGCACCTCCCTCACGGCGTCCGGACGGTGGAAGCGGGCTCCCGGCGACGAGCGCGTGGACGCCGCGCTGCTCATCCCGCCGCTGCGCGGCGCCCTGCCGCACGACGACCCGCGCACCATCGCCACGCTGGAGGCGGTCCGCTCCGACCTCGTCCAGGAGGGCTTCGTCTACCGGTACCGCGTCGGCCGCGAGCCCCTCGGCGTCGCCGAGGGCGCCTTCAGCCTGTGCGGCTTCTTCCTCGCCCTCGCCGAGCACTGCCACGGCGAGACCGGCCGCGCCCTGCGCACCTTCGAGCGGACGCGGTCCGGCTGCGCCACCAGCGGGCTGTTCTCCGAGGAGTACGACGTCCAGCAGCGGCAGCTCCGCGGCAACATCCCGCAGGCGTTCGTCCACGCGCTGCTGCTGGAGTCCGCCGCCCGCCTCGACGGCTGAGCCCCCACCCAGCGTCGGGTGCCCGGCGTCAGGCGTCGGCGGGCTGGGCGGCGGGGGCGCCGGGGCTCGCCGCGCGCTTCCGCGTCTCCACCCCGAACGCCGCGACGACCAGCACCGCGAGCAGCAGCGGGACGGCGCCGAGCAGCGCGGTCGTGTTGATGGACGGCACCGTCGCGCCCACCACCAGCACGATCGTCACGACGACCCCGCCGAGCTTGCCGACGCCCGCCGACAGGCCGGAGCCGCGCGAGCGGATCCGCGTCGGGTAGATCTCCGAGCTGTAGGCGGCGAGCACCGCGGCGATCGTGGCGGTCCCGACGATCGGGCCGGCCAGCAGCACGTACAGCCACGTCCGGTCGTGCGCGAGGGACTCGCCGGAGAACGAGAACGCCACCAGCGCCGCCGCGGTCAGCGCGGTCAGCACGATGATCGTCTTCTTGGCGCTCCACAGCCCGTACATCGCCGCGGCGACGAACACCAGCGGCAGCCCGAGCAGGGAGGAGTCGCGCAGCGCCGCGTCCGCCGACTTCTGCGCCAGGCCGAGCTTCTGCAGGTTCGACGGGATCCACAGCTGGAACCCGTAGGTGACCAGCCCGATGCCCAGCCCCAGCACGACCACCGCGATGCTGAGCCCGGCGAACGGGGGCCGGAACAGCGGCGTGAAGCCGCCGCCGTGCGCGGCCTCCCTGCGCTCCTCGGCGGACGCCTCCGCGCCGGACGCCGCCCCGGCTGCCCCAGCCGCCTCGGTCTCCGGGGCCGCCGCGACGTCCTCGACCGCGCCGTACCGGGTCATGATCGCGCGGGCCTCGTCCTCCCGGCCGTGCGCCAGCAGGAACCGCGGCGACTCGGGGATCCAGTGGTTCAGCGCGATCAGCAGCACCCCGGTCGGCATGCCCAGCAGCCACAGGATCCGCCACGAGTAGTGCGGCACCAGCGCCGACGACAGCGAGCTCGTGATGGCGTAGGCGAGCGCCAGGTTCCCGCCGATCAGCACCATCACCCAGCCGCGGTGCCGCCCCGGGATCATCTCCGCCAGCAGCGAGAACGTGATCGGCAGCATCCCGCCCGCCGCCAGGCCCATCAGCAGGCACATCGCGAGGTTCCACGAGAACGACGGCATCGCGCCGCACACCGCGGTGGTCACGAACATGACCCCGGCCAGCAGGATCGACGAGCGCCGCCCGATGCGGTCGCCGAGCCAGCCCCACAGGAACGAGCCGGCGACCGTCCCGGTCAGGCCGAACAGCGGCAGCAGCGCCACCGGCCAGTGCCCGCCGGGGTTCAGGGCCGACTTCAGCCCGTACTCCTTGCCCATCCCGGGCGCCACGAACGACAGCGTGATCGGCTTCATCGCGTCGATCGTCACCGCCGTCGTCATGACGATGACCAGGCCGATGTGCGCCCGCCGGAACGGCGCGTCGTGCGCCGCGCGGACGCGCACCTCCCCGTCCCGGCGGGACGCGGCGAGACCGCGCGGGATGAGCCCGTACGCGGTCAGCGCCAGGCCGGCGACGATGAGCGCCATCCCGGTGATCATCGGGGCGTCCATCGACATCCCGCGCATCATGTAGTGCATGTCCGCCGAGTCGATGTACATCGGCAGGTGCAGGGCGACGCCCGCGACGCAGGCGATGAACCCGGTCCAGAAGGCGGGCGGATGGGCGAAGGTGATACCGCCCATGGGCCGTGTTCGCATCACTGTCCTTTCGAGGGGGGACGCGGCCGGCGCGCCGGCCGCGGTGGGAGCCGCCGTACGGCCCGGAGGATGTGACGCGGCGCGCGCCCGTACGGTGCGCGTCCGGTTCCGGCCATCCTTAATCAGACCTTCCGGTTGGACTCGAAACGGAACGTCCGGGACAGGCCGACGCGGACGGCCGACCCGGGCGCCAGCTCGGCCGGGGTGTCGGGCGGCAGCCGGACGAAGTCCGCGGCGCCGGGCGCGCGCACCGCCGTCCCGTTGGCCGAGCCGAGGTCGACCACGGTGACCCGCCACTCCTCCAGCCGGACGAGGACGTGCCGGCGGGAGATCGACTCCTCGGCGTCGGTCATCCGCAGCGGGTGCGCGCGGCCCTCGGCGACCTCCGGCGCCCGCTCGGGCCGCCGCCCGATGAGGTGGTCGTCCTCGAGCGGGACCGCCTGCCCGTCGTCGAGCAGCAGCACGCCGAGCGGCGGCCGCGGCCCGTGGAACGGCGACAGCGTGAGCTGCAGCATCGAGATCCCGCAGACCGCGCAGTAGTGCGCGCGCGGGTCGTTGAAGTGCTCGTTCTTGCAGTTGACGCCGAGCACCCGCGGCCCGCCCGGGCGCCGCTTCGGATGCTTGCGGATCAGGCTGACCGGCTCGCGCGGCGGCTCCTCGGCGCCCCCGGCCGGCATGCCGTCGACCGGCGTCGGCGGCAGCGGCGCCCGCTCCGCCGTCGTCGGCCGCGCCGGCGCGACCGGCCGCGGCGCGGGCGGCTCGGGGATCGGCAGGCCCGGGGGAGGAGCGGGCGGCAGCGCGGGGGCCGCCTCGTCCAGCATCGTCCGGAGCTGCTCGGACGCGACGACCCGCGGCCCGCCCGCGGCCGGCCGGTCGCCCGCCACCGGCCGGTCACCGGACGGCCGCGACGCGGCGCCGGGGCGGCGCACCGCGCGGCGCAGGCCGCCGCCGCGCACCACGCCCGAGGCCAGCCGCAGCCGCGGCTCGGCCCGCCCCGCGCCGCCGAGCGCCAGCTCCAGGCTCGCCACCGGCCCCTCGACGGTCCGCTCGGACGGCCCGCCCGCGCCGCCGCCGACCCGGACCTCACCGCCGTCCGCCAGCATCACCCGCGCCGCGGCCTCGCCGCTGACCAGCACCGCCAGCCCCGAACGCCCGGACGGCCCGGCGACCGCGCACGCCGGCGGGCGGGCGCCGGCCCGGTCGGCCAGCGCGCGGGCGGCGCGGCGCACCAGCTCCGCCCCGTCGCCGCCCGCCTCCGCGACCTCCTGCAGCGCGGCCAGCAGCGCGTCCACCAGCGGCGCCGTCACCGCGTCGGGCGCCGCGCACACCAGCGACAGCTCGCCCTCCTGCGCGACCAGCCCGTCACCGGGCAGCGGCCGCGCGAAGGCCCGGGACCCACCGCTCACAGCAGCCGTCCGCCGCGCAGCCTCCACTGCACGAAGAACACCCGCATGGGCCCGTTGACGAACAGCCACTGGCCCAGCCACACGAACACGAACATCGTCAGGAACATCGACGCCGACACATGGTCTCCGACGCCGGGAACGAGCCCGGTGTTCAGCAGCAGCCACATCACGGCGCCCTCCGGGACGATCGTGACGAGGCCGAAGAGCGTCGGCCAGTCCTTGTCCCAGCGGAACTGCATCAGCAGGTGGTACAGCAGCTCCCACACCAGCCCCACCACGATCACGGCGAGGAGCATCAGGAACGCCGTCCGGTACGCGGCGCCGAGCGAGCCCGGCCGGCCCGGCAGCACCGGGACGATCAGCGCGGTCAGCAGCGCGCCGACGGTGGCGAGCACGAAGATCCGCGTCTGCAGGCGTCCGGCGAGGGTGGGGATCACGGTGCGAGCTCCTGCGTGGGGGAGGGAGGCGGGGGCGGCGAGGAGGGCGGGGAGCGCGGCGGATCAGAGCGGACGGCCCCTCATCCACCTGATCCACTGGCCGGTCGACCGGACCGGCCCGAGCCGCGAGCAGAACCCGCGCCGGGCGAGGTCGGCGGCGATGTCCAGCGCCGCGGTCTGCATGCCGAGGAAGCTGTCGACGGCGGGGAAGTGGTTGCCCGCGACGGCGGCGCCGGAGGCGTACAGGACCCCGCCCTCGCTCTCGGCGCCGAGCACCTCGAAGTGCTCGCCGACCGCGAGCCGGCCCGCGCCGTTGCGCCGCGCGCCGCCGTACTGCAGCAGGTCGGCCAGCACCCGGTGCTCGGGCATGTCGGCCTCCAGCCCGGTGCAGTCGATGATGAAGTCGGAGGTGTAGCGGCCGAGGCGCCCGTCGTCGCTGCGGGTCAGCGACACCAGCCGCCCGTCCGGCGTCGGCTCGACCCGGTCGACGACGGCCTGGAACGGGTGGTACCAGCCGCCCGCGCGGCCCCGCCGCATCTGCTCCTGCCAGCGGCGCAGCCGCGGCGTGGTCGTCCCGCCGACGGCCTTGGACAGCGCGGCGCGCCGCTCGGGCCCCGCCCGCCGGAACTGCGCCTTCAGCTGCCCGCCGAACGCCGACTTCGGCAGCGTGAACGCCTGGTAGGCCCAGCCGTCGCCGCCCTTGCGCCGCATCCACATCCCCTGGCCGTGCGCGCCGGTGACGAACGTGCGGAACATGTGCACGATCTGCGTCTGCAGCCCGAACCTCTCCCGGTCGTCCATCAGCCGCTGCAGCACGCGGGACGCGACGATCCCGGCGCCGCGCACCACGACCACGCCGGGACGCGACTTCAGCGTCTCGTACACGTGCTCGTGCGGCTCGTAGGCGTTGACGACGCGGTGGTAGTCGTTGTGGGTCTCGCGGAACTGCTGCAGGTCCGGCAGGAACTTCAGGCCGGGGTAGCCGACCGCCAGGTGCACGTACTGCGACCGCATCACGACCCGCTTGGTCGCGGACGTGCCGGGCGGCGGCGTCAGGACGGTGAAGTAGCCGCCGCCCGCGCGGCGCCGCACCATCCGGACCTGCCCCTTGGAGAGCATCTGCCAGTAGGAGATCCGGTCGGCCTCGCGGCGGACGGTCTCGAACACCGTCGCGGCGCGCGGGCTGAAGAAGTCGGTGAGGATCGGCTCGGTCAGCACCTGCCACAGCAGCTTCACCGACTTGTCCCGCCACGCCTCGTGCAGCGCGTAGGACGGGAAGCCCCAGATGTTGTCGGGCCGGGCGCCGGCGTCGGAGCGGATCCGCTCGCCCGCCGGCAGCTGCGACACCCGGGTCAGGTACTCCCACGACTGCCAGGGCGCGTCCCGGCTGGACAGCACCCGGATGGCGCCCGCCGCGACCCCCTGGATCCGCAGGACGTCCACCAGCGTGAACGAGCCGAGCCCGCCGCCGACGGTGACCAGCGGCACGTCGTAGAGCGGGATGCCCGCGGCCTGCACCTGCCGATCGTGCCAGACCGGCGATCGGAGCAGCTCGGGCGTGAGATCACCAGCTGGTCGGGCACCCTGCAACGACGTCCCCCGCGACAAGATCAGACGAATCGGCCGACACCTTATCCCAAAAGGTGCGCCGGGCAGGCGCGATCGCGGAGGCCGCAAGCCGCGCCGCCCGGCGGCCGTGCCGCGGCGGCGCCGGATTGAAACCCGCGACGCGGGTATGCGCTCGGACATGTCTGTATCGGCGGAGCGACTGCGTCAGGTGGGAAAGCTGGGACACGGCAAGCACGCGCGGCGGGACGGGACCGGGAAGGGCGCGGACGAGGAGTGGAGGACCGCGGCGCTGCGCCGCGACCTGGCCGACCGGGTGGACGGCGAGGTCCGCTTCGACCCGGGGTCGCGCGCCGCGTACGCGCACGACTCGTCGAACTACCAGCAGCCGCCCATCGGCGTGGTGGTGCCGCGCACCGTCGAGGCCGGCGTCGAGGCGGTCGCGGTCTGCGCCGAGCACGACGTCCCGGTGCTGTCGCGCGGCGGCGGGACGAGCCTGGCCGGGCAGTGCTGCAACACCGCCGTCGTGATCGACTGGTCCAAGTACTGCCGCGCGCTGGTCTCCGTCGACCCGAAGCGGCGCACCGCGATCGTCGAGCCCGGCGCGTGCCTCGACGACCTGAACGAGGCGCTGTCGGAGCACGAGCTGATGGTCGGGCCGAAGCCGTCGACCCACGACACCTGCACGATCGGCGGGATGATCGGCAACAACTCGTGCGGCGCGTCGGCGCAGGCGTACGGGAAGATGGTCGACTCGGTGGTCCGGCTGGAGGTGCTGACCTACGACGGCGTGCGGATGTGGGTGGGGCCCACCTCCGACGAGGAGTACGAGCGGATCCAGGCCGAGGGCGGCCGCCGCGCCGAGATCTACCGGGCGCTGCGCGCGCTCCGCGACGACGGCATGGAGCTGATCCGGACCCGCTACCCCGACATCCCGCGCCGCGTGTCGGGCTACAACCTCGACTCGCTGCTGCCCGAGAAGGGCTTCGACGTCGCGCGCGCCCTCGTCGGGTCGGAGTCGACGCTGGTCACGGTGCTGCGCGCGGAGATCTGCCTGGTGCCGGTGCCGCCGTACGAGTCGCTGGCGGTGCTCGGCTACGACGACATCTTCGCCGCGGGCGACGCCGTCAAGCGGGTCCTGCCGTCCGAGCCGCTCGCGCTCGAGGGCATGGACGACACGCTCCTCGACCTCGCCCGGCAGGACAAGCTCGCGGGGCCCGAGGTGCTGAAGGACATGCCGGAGGGCGCTGGCTGGCTGATGGTCCGGTTCGGCGGCGACACCAAGGACGAGGCCGACCGGCGTGCCCGCGACCTCATCGAGCGCCTGGAGAACGAACCTGACCCGCCGCACTGCACCTTCGTCCACGACCCCGAGGTCGAGGAGATGCTCTGGAAGGTCCGCGAGGCCGGGCTCGGCGCCACCGCCTACCCGCCCGGGCATCCCGACACCCACGAGGGCTGGGAGGACTCCGCCGTCCCGCCCGAGCGCCTCGGCGACTACCTGCGCGACTTCCAGGCCCTCATCGACGAGTTCGGCTACGGCCCGGTGTCGCTGTACGGGCACTTCGGGCAGGGCTGCGTGCACACCCGCATCCCGTTCGACCTGGAGGACGAGAAGGGCACCGGCAACTACCGCAGGTTCATCGAGCGCGCCGCCCGCATCGTCGTCGGCTACGGCGGGTCGCTGTCGGGCGAGCACGGTGACGGGCAGTCCCGCGGCGAGCTGCTGCCGCTGATGTTCGGCGACGAGGTCGTCCGGCTGTTCGGCATGTTCAAGGCGGTCTTCGACCCGCGCGGGAGGATGAACCCCGGCAAGGTCGTCCACCCCTACCGCCTCGACGACAACCTCGACCACCTCGGCTACGACCCCGCCGAGCCGAAGACGCACTTCTCCTTCCCCGACGACAAGCACCGCTTCACGCACGCGGCGGCCCGCTGCGTCGGGATCGGCAAGTGCCGCGCCTCGTCGGGCGGCGTGATGTGCCCGAGCTACCGGGCGACGGGGGAGGAGGAGCACTCCACCCGCGGCCGTGCCCGCATCCTGATGGAGATGATGCGCGGGATGCCGCAGGACGGGACGCCTGACCCTGCGGTGCCCGGCCCCGGTGGCGCCGCCGTCATCACCGACGGCTGGCGGTCCGACGACGTCCGCAACGCGCTGGACCTGTGCCTGGCCTGCAAGGGCTGCCGCAGCGACTGCCCCGTCAACGTCGACATGGCGACCTACAAGGCCGAGTTCCTCTCCCATCACTACGCGCGCCGGATCCGCCCGCCCGCGCACTACACGATGGGCTGGCTGCCGCTGTGGGCGAAGCTGGCGTCGGCGGCGCCCGGCGCGGCCAACACCGCGCTGAACGTCCCCGGCCTGGACCGGGTGGTCAAGCGGCTCGGCGGCATCGCGCCCGAACGCGAGATGCCGCGGTTCGCGTCCGAGCGGTTCACCGACTGGTTCAAGCGCCGTCCCGCCCGGACCGGAGGCCGCCGCGTGGTGCTGTGGCCCGACACGTTCACCAACAACTTCCACCCGCACATCGCCAAGGCCGCCGTCCGCGTGCTGGAGGCGTCGGGGTACCAGGTGGAGGTGCCGCCCGTGCCGATGTGCTGCGGCCTGACCTGGATCTCCACCGGCCAGCTCGGCGTCGCGGCCCGCGTGCTGCGCCGCACCGTCACCGCGCTGGCGCCGCGGCTGCGCGACGGGATCCCCGTCGTCGGCCTGGAGCCCAGCTGCACCGCCGTGTTCCGCGCCGACGCGCCCGAGCTGATGGAGGGCGACCGCGTCGAGGACGACGTCAAGCGGCTGCGCGACCAGACCCGCACGCTCGCCGAGCTGCTCGACGAGCACCAGGAGGAGTCCGGCGGCACCTCGCCCGCCGCGTCCCACGACGTGGTCGCCGGGCTGGACCGGCCGAAGGTCCGCGCGATCGCCCAGCCGCACTGCCACCAGCACGCCATCATGGGGTTCGGCACCGACGAGCGCGTCCTCGCCCGCGCGGGCGTCGAGGTCGAGACCCTCGACGTCGGCTGCTGCGGGCTCGCCGGGAACTTCGGCTTCGAGAACGGCCACTACGAGGTCTCCACCAAGATCGCCGAGCAGGGCGTGTGGCCCGCCGTGAAGGACGCCGGCCCCGGCACCACCGTGCTGGCCGACGGGTTCTCCTGCCGGACGCAGATCGAGGCGGGCACCGACGCCCGCCCCCGCCACCTCGCCGAACTCCTCGCCGACCTGCTCCCCGACGGCGAGGACCGGCGCTGAGGACCCGCCGCCCCCGCCCTCCGCGCGCCGGGCGGGGGCGGCGCTGGCGGCGCCGGGCCCCGGAGCGGTAGAAAGTCGTCATGACCGTGGAAGCGGGTGAGGGCGCCGACGAGGTCACCTCCGCGCTGCTCACCGCGTCGCGGCTGCTCGTCGCGATCTCCGCGCGCTCCCTCGCCGCCGTCGAGGACGCCGTCACCCTGCCGCAGTTCCGGCTGCTGGTCGTGCTGTCCACGCAGGGGCCGGCGAAGCTCGTCACGCTCGCCGGGCTGCTCGGGGTCAACCCGTCCACCGCGCTGCGGATGGTCGACCGGCTGGCCGCGGCCGGACTCGTCGACCGGCAGGCGAGCCCCGCCAGCGGCCGGGAGGTGCGCATCCAGCTCACCGCCGCGGGCCGCGGTATCGTCGACGACGTCACCGCCCGCCGCCGCGCCGACATCGCCGGCGTCGTCGCCCGGATGCCGCCCGCGCAGCGCCGCGCCCTGGTCGCCGCGCTGCGCGCGTTCAACGACGCGGGCGGCGAACCGCCCGTCACGAACCTGGCTCGCCTCGGCTGGACGTGACGGGCCGGCCGGCGCGGCTGCGGCGGCTCAGCCGCGCGGCATCACCAGCGCCCACGACTTGACCGAGCCGTGCCCGTGCCAGGGCAGGTGGTCGGCGATGTGCGCGAACGACGAGCCCGCCTCGCCGTTCAGCAGCGTCACCTCCGTGACCGGGCCGGACGGCAGCCGCGCGCAGAAAGTGAACGCCCACACCGGCCGGTCCGGCAGCGCGTACCCGGTGAACAGCTCCTCGATCACGACGCGTGTCGGCGGGCGGTCGGCCATGGCCGTCCGGTCGGCGTCGGTCAGGCCGCCGAAGTCGCGCGTCGCGACCGGCCCGTAGAACACCTCCGCCTTGCGGTCGGCGCCGTCCAGCGGCTCCGCGGTCGCGTGCGCGGCGAGGTCGCAGCCGGGCAGCAGGGCGGCGGCGAACACCGGGAACACCGTGTGCGCCCACCCGTCGAGCGCGTCGGCGGCCGGATGCCGGTCGCCGCCGGGCACGCCGACGGCCTGGTCCCAGGCGAACATCCCGCCGAAGCCCGGATGCGACACCCCGATCGGGAGCTGGACGAGCCCGTTGTCCTGCGGCTGCGGGGCGGCGATCGCGATCCGCACGCCGGTGCCCGCCACGTCGACCTCCGCGCCGCAGGCCGACGCGGGCAGCGCGTGCCCCTCCGCCAGCATCCGCGCGCGCAGCCCCGCGATCTCCTCCGCCCCCATGTCCATGATGATCACCGTAGCGGGACGGCGCCGGAGGCACCCGCCGTTTCCCGCAACCCCGCACCGGCATGCCGATCGGCCGGCGGGGGAGCCGTCAGGAGGTCAGGGCGACGAGCTCCTCCAACGTCGGGCCGAGCGGCGCGTCCAGGGTCACCAGCGCGTGCGGGTCGCCGCGCGTCGCGCCCCGGTTGACGATCGCGACGGGGACGGAGTGCCGCGCCGCGTGCCGGACGAACCGGTACCCCGACAGCACCGTCAGCGACGACCCGAGCACCAGCAGCGTCCCGGCGGACTCGGTGAGCGCGTAGCAGTCGCGGACCCGCGCCGGCGGCACGTTCTCGCCGAAGAAGATCACGTCGGGCTTGAGCAGCCCGCCGCAGCGGGCGCAGTCCACCGTCCGGAAGGAGGCGACGTCGGCGTCCGACAGCACGGCGTCGCCGTCGGGGTTGATCATGTCGGGGCGGGCGTCCCAGCCGGGGTTCGCGGCGCGCAGCCGCTCCTCCAGCCGCGTGCGCGGGGTGCGCTCGCCGCAGCCGAGGCACACCACCCGGTCGAGGCCGCCGTGCAGCTCGACGACGCCGCCGGCGCCCGCCGCCTGGTGCAGCCCGTCGACGTTCTGGGTGATGATCCCGGCGAGCAGGCCGCGCCGCTGCAGCTCGGCGACCGCGCGGTGGCCAGCGTTCGGCCGGGCGCCGGCGATGTGCCGCCAGCCGAGGTGGCTGCGCGCCCAGTACCGGCGGCGCGCCGCCGCGTCCCCGGTGAAGCGCTGGTAGGTCATCGGCTCCGCGCGGCGCCGCCGCCCGGTCTCGCCGCGATAGTCCGGAATGCCTGATTCGGTGGAGAGTCCGGCGCCGCTCAGCACCACCACGTCGCCGTCGGCGACCAGGTCCGCCAGCACCGCGAGCGCCGGGGCCGCTTCCACCCGTTCTTCTGCAACCTGCGTCACTTCTCCATGGTGCACGACGGCGCGGTTGACCGCCCGCCCTGACAGCCCGTGACCGCCCGCCGGTCCGCAGTGGAAATGGTCTTGACCGCCCTGACTGACTCCTGCCATGAACTGACCGGGATTTGTGCAGGTCAGGTGCGTGGATGACGGAGTTCGAGCAACTTTCCACCAGGTGATGACCGAAGTCGGTCATGGGTGCTACGTTCCCCTGCGTGACCTCGAGCAAGCGACACGCGCAGATCGTGTCCTCGCTGCGCACGAAGGGGGCGGCCTCCGTCAGGGAACTGGCCGAGAGCCTTCAGGTGAGCGAGTCGACGATCCGCCGGGACCTGGACCTGCTGGACCGCAACGGGGAGCTCGTCCGCACCTACGGCGGCGCGGCGCTGACCCCGCGGGCGGCGGTGCCGGAGATCTCCTTCGCGGCGTCGGCCGAGCACGACAGCGCCGAGAAGGAGGCCGTGGCGGCGCGGGCCGCCGCCCTCGTCGAGGACGACATGGTCGTCGTGCTCGACATCGGCACCAGCACCCGGCTGCTCGCCCGGCACCTGCGCGGCCGCCCGGTCACCGTGATCACCGCGAACCTGGCCGTGCTGGACGAGCTGCGCGACGACGAGGCCGTCCGGCTGTGCCTGCTCGGCGGCGTGGTCCGGCGCAACTACCTGACGCTCGTCGGGTCGCTGACCGAGACCGCGCTCCGCCAGGTCCGCGCCGACCTCGTGTTCCTCAGCTGCACCGGGGTGCGGCCGAACGGGCTCGTGGTCGACGACATGGAGGTCGAGACCCCGATCAAGCAGGCGATGATCGAGTCCGCCGACCGGGTCGCGCTCGTCGCCTCCGAGGCCAAGTTCCCCGGCACCGGCTCGCTGCGCGTGTGCTCCCTCGCGCAGGTGGACGCGCTCGTCACCACGGCCGGGGCCGATCCGAAGACTCTCGAGCTCTGCCGGCAGGCGGGCGGGAAGGTGTTCATCGCATGAAGCTGGCCATTCTCGGCGGCGGCGGGTTCCGGGTGCCCTACGTGTACCAGGCCCTGCTGCGCGACCACGGCACCCCGCGCATCGAGGAGGTCTGGCTGCAGGACTCCGACGCCGGACGCCTCGACGCCATGGCGGCGGTGCTGGCCGCGCTCGCGGAGGAGAGCGGGGGCGGGGCCGGCCCGGCGCCGAAGGTGTTCACCTCCACCGACCTGGACAAGGCCCTCGAAGGCGCCGACTTCGTCTTCGCCGCGATCCGCGTCGGCGGGCTCGCCGGGCGGGTGTGCGACGAGCGGGTGGCGCTCGACCTCGACGTCCTCGGGCAGGAGACCACCGGCCCGGGCGGCCTGGCCTACGGGCTGCGCACCATCCCGGTGATGCTCGACATCGCGCGCCGGGTGAAGGCGCTCGCGCCGGACGCCTACGTCATCAACTTCACCAACCCCGCCGGGATGATCACCGAGGCGATGCAGTCGGTGCTCGGCGACCGGGTGCTCGGCATCTGCGACACCCCGTCCGGGCTCGGCACCCGGGTCGCCGCGGCGCTCGGCCTCGACCCGTCCCGCGTGCAGATGGACTACGTCGGGCTCAACCACCTCGGCTGGATGCGCCGCATCCTGTACGACGGCACCGACGTGCTGCCGCGGCTGCTCGCCGACGACGACCTGCTCGGCTCGCTGGAGGAGGGCGTGGTCTTCGGCCGCGAGTGGCTCCGCGACCTCGGGGTCATCCCGAACGAGTACCTGTACTACTACTACTTCAACCGCGAGGCGGTCCGCGCCACCCTCGACGCGCCGCAGACGCGCGGCGAGTTCCTCGCCAAGCAGCAGGCGGCGTTCTACGAGCGGATCGCGGCGGCGTCCGGCGGCGCGGCGATGGAGCTGTGGCGCGAGACCGTCGCGTCCCGCAGCGCGAGCTACATGGCCGAGATGAAGGGCGCCGCCACCGGGACGGAGCTGGCGGAGCACGCCGGCGTCGACCCGGTCGACGAGGGGTACGCGGGCGTCGCGCTGAGCGTGATGGCCGCGATCAGCCGCAACGAGCCCGCCACGATGATCCTCAACGTCCGCAACGGGACGACGGTGCGCGCGCTGCCCGAGGACGCCGTGGTCGAGGTGCCGGTGCTGGTGGACGCCGGCGGCGTGCACCCGCTGACGCTCGCGCAGCCCGACCTGCACCAGGCCGGGCTGATGCAGCAGGTCAAGGCCGTGGAGCGGCTGACGATCAGCGCCGCGCGGACCGGCTCGCGGGCCGAGGCCGCCAAGGCGTTCGCGCTGCACCCGCTGGTCGACTCGGTGTCGGTGGGCCGGCGGCTGCTGGACGGTTACGCCGCCCGCATCCCGGAGGTCGCGGCCGTGTTCGCGGGCGGGACGTGACGGGCCGCAGGCCGGCCGCGGCACCGCCGCGCGTCCCGGCCCGCACCCCATCCTGTTTTGTCCTGACAACCGGTCATCCTGGTCTCATCCCTGACGGCCCTCGTGAGGAGGCGCAATGACAGCAGGAACCCTGCGCGGGGCCCCGGCCGCCGGCGACCGCGGCGCGGCCGCCGCCCCGTCCGACGGCGAGACCGGGGCCCCCGGCCGCCCGCCCGAGCCGTCGCTGGCCGACCCGTGCGCCGAGCGCGGCGCGGTGAGCGAGCGGCTGCTCGCCGCGCGCGCGGACGGCGGCCGGGGACCGGCGCCCGACCTGGACGTCTTCCTGTCCGGCCAGGTCTTCATGGACATGATCTTCACCGGGCTGCCCGGCCTGCCGCCGCCCGGCACCGAGCTGTTCACCGACGGACTCGGCTCGGCGCCCGGCGGCATCGCCAACATCGCCGTCGCGATGAGCCGGCTCGGGCTGCGCGTCGGCCTCGCCGCCCCGTTCGGCGACGACCTGTTCGGCGCCTACCTGTGGCGGACCCTCGCCGAGCAGGAGGGCGTGGACCTCGGCCACTCCCGCCGCGTCCCCGCCTGGCCCACGCCGGTGACGGTGTCGCTGGCCTACGACTCCGACCGCAGCATGGTCACCTACGCCAAGCCCGTCCCCGACATCGGCTCCGCCGACGACTCCTACGAGGAGGTGCTCGGGTCGGCGCCGCCGTCGGCGCGGGCCTGCTTCATCGACATCGAGCGGCCGGTGCCGGCGTGGGCGCGGGAGATGCGCGCCGCCGGGACCACCGTCTTCGCCGACCTCGGCTGGGACGCCACCGAGACCTGGTCCAGCGAGGTGCTGGACCGGCTCGAGCACGTGGACGTGTTCCTGCCCAACGCGGTCGAGGCAATGGCCTACACCCGCACCGCCTCGCCCGAGGCCGCCGCCCGCGCCCTGTCCGAGCGCGTCCCGGTGGTCGTGGTCAAGCGCGGCGGCGCCGGCGCGATCGCGATCGACTCCCGCAGCGGCGAGGTCGCCGAGACCGACGCGCTGCCGGTCCGGGCGCTTGACGCCACCGGAGCGGGCGACGTGTTCGGCGCCGGGTTCCTGTTCGGCACCCTCGCCGGGCTGCCCCTGGCGGAGCGGCTGAAGTTCGCCAACCTGTGCGCGGGCCTGTCGGTGCGGCACCGCAGCGGCTCGCTCGGCGCCCCCTGCTGGGGGGAGATCGCCGCGTTCGGCGAGTCCGGCGAGGTCCCCGAGGAGGTCCTGGAACCGTACGCGTTCGTCGTCGACTACATTCCCGACTCGGCGACCGACACCGTCGTGCGCGCCGAGCCGACGCTCCGCGACGACCTGCAGCACTCGTCCTGACGGATCGTCCCAGCCCCCCGCCCCACCCCAGGACCCGTGCCGGCGCGGCCCCCCCCCGG
>NZ_JBEZJL010000134.1:0-17579 GCF_040651755.1 Actinomadura sp. NPDC048394
CCGCCCCCCGCGCCCCCCCCCTCGGCCCGCCCCCCGCCGCGATCCCCACCCCCCCCCCCCCCCCCGCCGGGCGCGCGCGCGGCCCCCCCCGCCGCGCGCGCCGTCCCGTTTCCCGATGGGCCCCGCTCACGATGACCTCGACTCCCCGTAGGGCGGCCCGCGCCGCCGCTGTGGGCCGCCAATTGTGGGCGCCCGGACGGATGGGAGGCATCGGTGAAATCACCAGTCCCTCCCGCCCCGTGCCGGGAGCACCGCGAGTGAGCGAATAATCTTCGGTAGGGAGGATGCTCCGGCGCACTTTCCGCGCGGGAGTTCGGGACGCGGCGACGAGTTCGGGAGGGAGCCACATGGACGCGGTCGACCAGGCGATCCTGCGGCGGTTGCAGCGGGACGGGCGGCAGACGAACCGGGAGCTCGCCGAGGCGGTGGGGATCGCCCCGTCCACGGCGCTGGAAAGGACGCGGGCGCTGCGCTCGCGCGGCGTCATCACCGGCTTCCACGCGGCGGTCGACTTCGAGCGGCTCGGCCGCGGCGTGCAGGCGCTGATCTCGATCCGGATCCGGCCGCAGTCGCGGGAGGCGATCGAGTCGGCGCGCGACAGCATGGCCGCGATGCCCGAGGCGGTGGGCGTCTTCGTCGTGACGGGCAACGAGGACCTGTTCGTCCACGTGGCCGTGCCCAGCACCACGTACCTGCGGGACTTCGTGCTGGACCGCCTGGCCCGCCGCAAGGAGTTCGTGGACGTCCGGACCCTCGTGGTGTACGACTACGTCCAGCCGAAGGAGCAGGGCGAACTTCCGGCGGCCGACGGCCGCGACGGGCGAACACCGTACGCCTAAGAGGTCGTTCGCGGCCTCTAAACCGAAGAACCGCCGGAGTAGGCCGGCCAGTCCGAACGAATGACGCTCCACAGAGCCGATGGCCGCAGTCCTGCCTAGCTTCGGGGGCATGGACCGACGAAACAACCCGTCCGCGGCGCTGCTCGTCCTGGCCGCCGGAGTCCTGTGGGGGACCGTGGGGCCGGCGCAGGTGCTGGCCGGTTCCGCCGCGAGCCCGGTCGCGGTCGGCGGCGCCCGGATCCTCACCGGCGGGGTGATCCTCGCCGCACTGGAGCTCGCGCGCGACCCCCGGGCGTTCCGGGCGCTGTCCCGGCGCACGTGGCCGCCGGTGGCCGCCGCGTCCGCCGCCACCGGGATCTTCCAGGCGTCGTTCTTCAGCGCGGTCGGCCGGACGGGCGCCGCGGTCGCGACCGCCGTGGTGTTCGGGCTCGCGCCCGTCTCGACCGGGCTGTGCGAGCGGCTGGTGCTCCGGACGCGGCTGAGCGGGCGCTGGTGGGCGGGCACGGCCTGCGCGATCGGCGGCGTCGCGCTGCTGACGGCGCCGGGCGCGGACGCCCACGTCGACCTGCTCGGTGTCGGGCTCAGCCTGGTCGCCGGGACGTGCTTCGGCGTGTACACGGTGTCGGCGAAGGTCCTGACCGGCCGGAGCGGGCCGGCCGGCGGCGGCATGGGGATGGCGGTGTCGGTGACGCTGCTCGCCGGCGGGTCGGTGCTGCTGCCCTGGACGCTCGCGGACCTGCCGGAGCTCGCGGCGCCCCGGTCGGCGGCCCTGGTGGCGTGGCTCGGCGTCGCCGCGACCGCGGCCGCGTACATGTTCTTCGTCACGGGCCTGCACCGGGTGAGCGCCGCGACGGCGGGGACGCTGAGCCTCGCCGAGCCGCTGGTCGCCGCGGTGCTGGCCGTGGCGGTGCTGGGGGAGCGGATGTCGGGACGGGTCGCGGCGGGGGCGGTGCTGCTGCTCGGCGGGCTCGTGGTGGTGTCGCTCCCGGCGCGCGCCGGCCGCGCCCGCCGCGCCCGCCGGGACCTGCGAGCGCGAGTGGTGCGGGAGGCGGCTCGCTATGATGGCGCGTACGCGACTGGCGCAGTCAAGGTGGAGACGACCACCGGGGAGCGAAACTAGTCCGCACACCGCGCGCCTGGGTGTACGGGTCCCCTTGCCGGGGCGCCCGCAGCGCGTTCCGGCGCGAGCAGCGCGGAGGTAGTCGTGCACGAGCCCGCCGTCCCCCACTTGCAGGCCGCGGACCCCGAGATCGCCGGGCTGGTCGAGGCGGAGGCCCGCCGCCAGTTCGAGAAGATCCGGCTGATCGCCTCGGAGAACTACGTGTCGCCGGCGGTGCTGGAGGCCACCGGCTCCGTCCTGACCAACAAGTACTCCGAGGGGTACGCCGGCAAGCGGTACTACGAGGGCCAGCAGAACGTCGACCCGATCGAGCTGGCGGCCATCGACCGGGCGAGGGAGCTGTTCGGCGTCGAGCACGCCAACGTCCAGCCGTACTCCGGCTCGCCCGCCAACCTCGCCGTCTACATGGCGTTCCTCGACCCGGGCGACCCGGTGATGGGCCTGTCGCTGCCGATGGGCGGCCACCTGACGCACGGCTGGTCGGTGTCGGCCACCGGCAAGTGGTTCACGCCCGTCCGCTACGAGGTGCGCGCCGACACCGGGCGCGTCGACATGGACGAGGTCCGCGACCTGGCGCTGAAGGAGCGGCCGAAGCTGATCTGGTGCGGCGGGACGGCCGTGCCCCGCACCATCGACTTCCCGGCGTTCGCCGAGATCGCCCGCGAGGTCGGCGCGGTGCTCGCGGCCGACATCGCGCACATCGCGGGCCTGGTCGCGGGCGGCGCGCACCCGTCCCCGGTCGGGCACGCCGACGTGATCACCACGACCACGCACAAGACGCTGCGCGGCCCGCGCGGCGCGATGATCATGTCGACGGCCGAGCACGCCAAGGCGGTCGACAAGGCCGTCTTCCCCGGCCTGCAGGGCGGCCCGCACAACCACACCACCGCCGCGATCGCCGTCGCGCTGAAGGAGGCCGCGGCGCCGGACTTCGCCCGCTACGCCCGCCAGGTCGTCGCGAACGCGAAGGCGCTCGCGGCGGCGCTGCTGGAGCGCGGCTACGACCTGATCTCCGGCGGCACCGACAACCACCTGATCCTCATCGACCTGACGAACAAGGGCGTCGCGGGCAAGCCCGCCGCGCAGGCCCTCGACCGCGCCGGCATCGAGCTGAACTACAACGCGGTCCCGTTCGACCCGCGCAAGCCGTTCGACCCGTCGGGGCTGCGGCTCGGCACCGGCGCGATCACCACCCGCGGGCTGGACGAGGCGCGGATGCCGCAGGTCGCGGCCTGGATCGACGAGGTCGTGCAGGCCGCCGCGCGGGCGGACGAGACGGTCGTCGAGCGGGTCGCGGGCGAGGTCCGCGAGATGCTGGCCGGCTACCCGATGCCGGGCTGGGCGCCCACCCCCTGAGTCAGGACGGGCGCAGGATCGTGATCATGCGCCAGGCTTCGGGATCGGTGAGGGCGACCGCGTCCGCGCCGGTCCCGAAGTCGCCGTACCGGGCGGCGACGTCCAGGCCGCCGGCGAGCCGGATCGCCGCGTCCAGCTCGGTCGCGGTCCAGAACCGGTAGGGGACGACGTCCTCGATGACGCGGGTCGCGCCGTCCGCCTCGATCGTCATCGTCACGTGGTCGTCGGCGATCTGCGTGATCGGATCCAGCAGGTCGGTGGGCTCGCCCCACCGGACGGACGCGTGCACGCCGTCGCGCTCGACCGTCCAGCCGGTGCTGACGCTCGGGTCGTCCGACAGCCGGTCCCGCGGGTGCGACATCTCGATCACGTAGAGGCCGCCGGGCGCCAGGTGCGCGGCGACGCGGCGCAGGTGCGCGACGAACGCGTCCAGCGTCATCAGGTGGGACGTGGAGTCCAGCATGGTCAGCACCAGGTCGAACCGGCGGCCGAGGTCGAACGCCGTCATGTCGTCCTCGACGACCTCGACCGCGACGCCCGCGCGCCCGGCCTCGCGCGCCGCGTACGCGCACATCGCCGGGTTCAGGTCCAGCGCGGTCGCGGTGAGGCCGCGGCGGGCCAGCTCGCGGGCGTGCTCGGCGGGCCCGGCGGCCAGCTCCAGCACCGTCCGGACCGGTCCCGCCGCGTCCGGGCGGTGCTCGGCGCACCAGCCGAGCAGCGCGCCCGCCTCGGCGCCGACGTCGCGGAACGAGCAGGCCAGCTCGTAGGCCCAGGGGTCGTCATAGATGCCGGTCACCCCGCCATCCTGCCAGCGCGCCGGGGGCGGGGCGGCCGTCCGCGCGCAGCCTGATCTCCACGATGGACGGCTCCTCGGTGCGCCGGGTCCGGCCGCCGAGCGAGGTCAGGAGCCGCCGCATCCGCACGTTCTCGCTCAGCGCGGTCGCGCGCAGCTCCACCAGGCCGCGCTCGCGGGCCAGGCCCAGCAGCAGTTCGGCGAGCGCGCGGCCGAGGCCCCGGCCCTGCCAGGCGTCCTCGACGAGGAACGCCAGCTCTGCGACGCCCGGGTCGAGCACGTGGATCAGGTGCGCGAGGGCGAGCAGCGACCCGTCCGGTCCCTCGGCGACGAGCGTCAGGCCGTGCGCCGGGTCGCAGAACCGCTCGATCGCCCGCGGCGGCGGGTACGGCTTCGGGCTGAAGTAGCGCATCCGGCGGCTGTCCAGCGAGCAGCGCTCGTGCAGCTCGCGGACCGCGCCGGCGTCGCGCGGCTCGATCGGCCGGACGGTCACGTGCGTGCCGTCGCGCAGCGGCAGGCGGCGGGACGCCGGGCGCGGCGGCTCGGCGGGCAGCGCCGCGCGGACGAGGGCGTCGGCGCGGGCCGCCTCCGTCGCGGTGAACGGCAGGCCGTACCGCCGCAGCCGGACGGCCCGCCCGTGCCCCAGCGGGACGGTCAGGACGCAGCCGTCACCCTCGCCGTCGCGGTCGGCGAGCCGCGCCCAGGCGGACTCGTCGGCGCGCAGCAGCTCGGCGAGGACCTCCGGCACCGCGTGCGGCTCGGCGCGCAGCCGGGACGCCAGCACCAGCGCCCGCGTCGGCTCGTCGACCAGCTCGTGCGGCCGGGCCGGGCGGACGGCCGTGCGCGCGCCGCCCGCCGCGGCGAGCGTCTCGGCCAGCTCCCGCGGACCGGCGGCGCCGCGCGGGACGTCCACGAGGAACTCGTCGACCACGCCGCCGGTGTCCACCTGGACCGACAGGGCGAGGATGTTGGCGCCGCGTCCGGCCAGCGCTGCGGTGAGGAGGGCCAGCCGGCCGGGCCGGTCCTCGATCTCGGTGCGGATGCGGAACAACGGCATGGAACGTTCCCTTCGCGGGCCGCCGGCCCGGTCGCGTGCGATCCGTGTCCGGCCGGTGTCCGGTGCGGACGTGTCCACTCTGGTCGGCGGCTGTTACGCGGGCGCTACGTCACCGTGAGCGCGCGGTTTCACATTCCGGACGAGGGCTTGAGAGGCCCGGCGCGACGGCCTAGCGTGCGGTGAGTGATCGACCCCGTGAGCGGTGAGCACGTCAACGACCAACCCCGCAACGGGCCGCTCGCGGCCCGCCTGCCCCTACTGTCGCCCGCCTCGCTCGGCGCCGAGCAGCAGGCCGTGTACGACGCCCTGACCGGAGGCCCCCGCGCCGACGGCGGGAGCGGGCCGTACGGGTTCGTGGACGCCGAGGGCCGCCTCCTCGGCCCGTTCAACGCGATGCTGTACAGCCCGGCCGTCGGGATGCCGCTGCAGGACCTCGGCGCCGCGCTGCGGTTCCGCACCGCGTTCACCAAGCGCGAGCGGGAGATCGCGACCCTGGTCGTCGCCGCGCACCTGCGCTCGGACTACGAGTGGTACGCGCACGAGCGGCTCGGCCGCCGCGCCGGCCTGAGCGAGGACGAGATCGACGCGCTGCGCGAGGGCCGCGCCCCGATGCTCGCCGACGCCCGCGAGCGCCTCGTCCACGAGGCCGCCCGGCAGCTGGTCGCCGAGCACGACCTCGCGGACGCCGTCTACGCCGAGGCGGTCGCGACCCTCGGCCGGCCCGCCGTCGTCGAGCTCGTCACGCTCGTCGGCTACTACAGCGCCCTGGCGACGCAGCTGCGGGTGTTCCGGGTGGGCGTGCCCGACGGCGAGCCCGCCCCGCCCTGGCCCGGGCCTGGACCCGGCGCCGCCGGCGGCCCGGCGCACGGCGAGTGAGGCCGCGATGACCGAGACGCTGCAGACCGGACGGCTCGCCCTGCACCCCATCGGCATGACCGACCACCACGCGCTGCTGACGCACTGGACCGGCCCGGTCGTCCGCCGGCACCTGTTCGACGGCGCGTCGATCTCGCCCGTCCAGGTCACCGAGATCATCGAGACCAGCGAGCGGGACTTCGCCACCGAGGGCTACGGCCTGTGGGCCCTGCGGCCCCTGCGCCGGGGGCTCGGGCCGGCGGAGCCGCGGCCGGGCGCGCCGCTGATCGGGGTGGCGGGGCTGCGCGGCCACGAGGGGCCGTTCGACCGGGGGGTGGACGTGGAGATCCTCTACAGCCTCGAACCGGACCGGTGGGGGCAGGGGCTGGCGGCGGAGGCGTCCCGGGCGGTGCTGGACTACGCGTTCGGGGTGGTCGGGCTGCGCCGCGTCACCGCCGAGATCGACCCGGACAGCGCGGTGTCCGCCGAGGTCGCCGCGAGCCTCGGGATGCGGCCGTGGCGCGGCGGCCCGGACGGTCCCGACGGCGCGTCCTACTATGCCGCCGACCGGTCTGGATGGCTCGGATCCCGTCGTGGGATCGATGCCGTCCCATAGAATCCGTCGCCCTCTACCGTCCGGACTGCTGAATACAGCAGTATGAGCGGATGAGCTCCTCGTCCGGGCGGGCGCCGCTGGCGCCCGGCTTCGCCAACGGCGGCGTCTCCCACTGGTACCTGCCCGCCGGCCGCCCCGAACCGGGCCCGCGCCTGCCCGGCCCGCGCCGCGCCGACGTCTGCGTGGTCGGCGCCGGCTACACGGGCCTCTGGACGGCCTACTACCTGAAACGCGCCCGCCCCGAGCTGGAGATCGTCGTGCTGGAGCGCGAGTTCGCCGGGTTCGGGGCGTCCGGCCGCAACGGCGGCTGGGTGCTGGGCGAGATCGCCGGATCGCGGGAGCGGTACGCGGCCCGGCACGGCCGCATCGCCGCGGTGGCGCTGCAGCATGCGATGTTCGACGCGGTCGACGAGGTGATCCGGGTCGCCGCGGCGGAGGGCATCGACGCCGACCTGGTGAAGAGCGGGGTGCTGCACGTCGCCCGCAACCCCGCGCAGCGGGCCCGGCTCGCCGCGATGGTCGCCGGCTCCCGGGACTGGGGCTGGACGGAGGAGGACCTCGTCCCGCTGCCCGCCGCCGAACGCGACGAGCGGCTGCGCGTCGCGGGCGCGACCGCCGCCGCGTGGAGCCCGCACTGCGCCCGCGTGCAGCCCGCCAAGCTCGTCCGGGGCCTGGCGGAGACCGTCCGCGGGCTCGGCGTGGAGGTCTACGAGCGGACGCCGGTGGTCCGCATCCTGCCGCGCCGCGGCACGGCCCCGGCCGCCGCCGTCACCCCGAACGGGACCGTCACCGCCGAGTACGTGCTGCGCGCGACCGAGGGGTTCACCGCCGGGGTCGGCGGCCACCACCGCGACTGGCTGCCGATGAACAGCTCGATGATCGTCACGACGCCGCTGCCGGTGGAGGTCTGGGACGCGATCGGCTGGGCGGGCCGCGAGCTGCTCGGCGACCTCGCGCACTACTACATGTACGCGCAGCGCACCGCCGATGACCGCATCGCGTTCGGCGGCCGCGGCAAGCCGTACCGCTACGGCTCGCGGGTGGACGACGGCGGCCGGACCCAGCCCGCGACCGTCGCCGAGCTGTGGTCGATGCTCGCCGCGATGTTCCCTGCCGCCGCCGAGCACGCGCGCGTCGCACACGCCTGGTCCGGCGTTCTCGGGGTGCCCCGCGACTGGTGCTCGACCGTCGTGGTGGACCACGCGTCCGGGCTCGGGCACGCGGGCGGCTACACCGGACACGGCGTCGCCACGGCGAACCTCGCCGGGCGCACGCTGCGCGACCTCGTCCTGCGCGAGGACACCGAGCTGACGGCCTTGCCGTGGGTGGACCGGCGCGTCCGCCGCTGGGAGCCCGAGCCGCTGCGCTGGCTCGGCGTCCACGCGATGTACGCCCTCTACCGCGCCGCGGACGCCCGCGAGTCCGCGACGTCGTCCCCGCGGACGTCCGCGCTCGCCCGCCTCGCCGACGCGATCACCGGCCACTGACCTCTCACCGTGAAACGAGGGCCTGGACGTCTCCGTAGGAGAACGCGGGGGCATCGGCGCCGGCGCCCGCGACGTCGAGGGCGGACGCGACCGCGGCCTCCAGCGCCTTGCGGAACAGCAGCGAACCCGTGCTGACCCGCCGGACGCCCAGCTCGGTGAGCCGTGCGACGCCGGTCTTCCCCGGCATGAACAGCACGTTCAGCGGCAGGTCGACGGCCTCGACGACGGCCCGGACGTCGTCGTCGGCGGCGATCCCCGGGACGAACACGCCGTCGGCGCCCGCGTCGGCGAACGCCCGCACCCGCCGCAGCGTCTCGTCCATGTCTGGGTCGCCGCCGGCGAGCCAGAACGTGTCGGTACGCGCGTTCAGGAACACCTGCGGCGCGGCCCGCTTCACCGCCGCGATCATCGTGGTCTGGTGGTCGAGCGGGGCGAGCGTCCCGTCGGCGCGCCCGTCCTCGAGGTTGAGGCCGGCGATCCCGTAGGACGCCAGCTCCGTCGCGAGTTCGGCGACGTCGGCGACCCTGCTGGAGAAGCCGCCCTCGATGTCGACCGTGACCGGGACGGGCAGCCGGGCGAGGTTCCGCGCCAGCACGAGCGTCTCGTCCCGCGCGTCACCGGTCGCGTCGGTCTTCCCTGCCGCCGCCGCGACGCCGAGGCTGGTCGTCCCGACGGCGGGGAAGCCCGCCTTCACCAGTGCCGCGCCGCTCGCGAAGTCCCATGCGTTGGGCAGGAGCAGCGGCCGGTCGCCGCGGTGCAGGTCGTGGAAGGTCTCAGGAAGGCTCATCGGACGGTCTCCAACTCGTTGAGGGCTTCCACCACGCCGGCCGCCAGCTGCACGGCCTGGTCCGCGCCGGGGCAGGGGCGCCGGCCGGTCCCGAACGTCAGATGGGGAGGTTCCCTGCGCGCGGGGTCGAAACGGTCCGGCTCGGCGAACACCGCCGGGTCGCGGTTGGCCGCGCGCAGGTCGAGCGTCACCGTCGTCCCCGCGGCGATGCGCCGCCCCTGGAAGGCGACCTCCTCGCGGGCGACGCGGCGCATGGCCGGGATCGGCGGGTCGTACCGCAGCGTCTCGGCGATCACGGACTCGATCGGGCATCCCCGCGCCTCGGGCCGCCGCGACAGCGGCAGCACGGCGCGGACGAGCGCGGCGGTCGCGTCGCAGGCCTGCGTGAAGACCGCGATCCGGTTGGCGACCTCCTCGTCCGGTCCCGGCCCGAGCAGCCGGGCGAGCGTCGCGACGGCCGCGTCCGCGCCGTCCCGCCCGGTCCCGGTGAGGTAGCCGGACGCGGCGAGCGGCACCGCGCCGAGGAGCGCGTCCAGGTCGGTGACGCGGAGCGCCTCGCCCAGGGCGGCGATCGGGGCCAGGTCCGGTTCCTCCCCGGCCAGCACGCGTTCGCGGGCGCGCCGCCGCAGGACGGCCGGGTCGGCCTCCTCCAGCGCCTTCGTCACGACGCCCAGCCGCCGCTCGTGCTCGGCGCCTTCGCTGAACCGGCAGACGGCGCCGCGCAGCCAGGCGAGCGAGCCGGGCGGCGCTCCGCCTCCCACCACGGGAACGACGAAGCGCTCGTCGGCGAGGACGGCGCCGACCTCGGAGTGCCGGGTGATGACCAGGTCCGTGTCCGCCATGCCCCCGAATCTAGGGACGGTTCGTTTCGCCGCCGGTCGAAATGTCGGCGGCGCGTCCGGCGATCCCGGTGAGGAGCTCGACGAGCCGGGCCCGGTCGGCCGGGTCGAGCGCGCCGAAGAGGCGGGCGCCGACGGCGGCCGCCGTCTCCGCGGACGCCCGCGCGCACCGGCGCCCCTCGTCCGTCAGCTCGATCGCGTAGGCGCGGCGGTCGTGGGCGTCGCGCTTGCGTTCGGCCAGGCCGAGGCGCTCCAGCTCGTCCATGACCCGGACGACGGCGGACTTGTCGAGGCCGAGCAGCGCGCCGAGGCGCCGCTGGCTGGCGGGCCCGAGCCGGTCGAGCGCGGCCAGCACGGCGTGGTGCCTGGTCTCGATCCCGAGCGGCCGCAGCTCGTCGCCGAGCGCGGCGCGGGCGGCGCGGTGGGCCGAGGCGAGCAGCAGGCCCAGCGCGGTGTCGTCGGCGTGCGGGTCCCCGAGCGCGGCCCGGTCCGGAGGTTCGGTCTGCACACCGCGATTTTAGGCGCCCGCGATATAGTCTCATCCGAGACGTTATCATATACTCCTATTTGGGCGGCTCCGGCGAGAGCAGGGGAGAGACGCATGCGCGTCGAGAACGACGAGCGAACGACAGGCCCGAGCAGGCGGCGGGTGATGACGGCGGCGGCGGTGGCGACCGCGGCCGTCGTCACGGGAGTCGGGACGGGCGCGGCCTCCGCGCGAACCGGCGGGAGGGCCCCGCGGAACGGGCGGATCGACACCCATCACCACGCGCTGCCGCCGGACATGAAGGAATGGGCCATCGAGCACGGCCTTCTGCCGCCCGAGGGCGGACCCGACTGGGGCCGGTGGGATCTGCACAAGACCCTCGACACCATGGACGACCTGGGCATCGCGGCGGGCGTCGCCTCGGCGCCCGCGCCGTCCGAGGCGTTCCGCGACCGCGCGCTCGCCGTCTCGGGCCCGCGGGTGTTCAACGAGTCGCTGGCCGGGCTCGTGCGGGATCACCCGTCCCGGTTCGGCTTCTTCGCCTACCTGCCGCTGCTCCACGTCGACATCGCGATCCAGGAGGCGGCGTACGCGCTGGACGAGTTGGGCGCCGACGGCGTCCTGCTGATGGCCAACGCGGGCGGGCGCTACCTGGGCGACCCCGCGTTCGAGCCGCTGTTCGCCGAGCTGGACCGGCGCGGCGCGGTCGCGTTCGTCCACCCCGCCGGGCTCGCGGACGCTCGTCCCGTCCCGGGCGTCGAGGACTGGATCGCCGACTTCATGCTCGACACGACCCGCACCGCCCTGAGCCTCATCAGCGCGGGAACCCTCGACCGGTACAAGCGGCTGTCGGTGATCCTCGCCCACGCCGGCGGCTTCCTGCCCTACGTGGGCGGACGCGTCGAGCACGCGGGCCGGCAGGGCGAGGGGCCGAGTCCGGCGGTGTTCCGGCGGGCGGTGCGGCGCTTCCACTACGACACCGCCATGCCGATGTCGCCGTACGCGACGCCGTCCCTGCTGGCCGCCGCGGGCGCCGGGCGCCTGCTGTTCGGCACCGACTGGCCGCAGGTCACCCGTCCCGAGGTGGACCGGACGACGGCGCTCCTCGACCGCGACCCGTCCCTCGACCGGCGCGCGCACACTGCGGTGAACAGGGAGAACGCCCTCCGGCTGTTCCCGGCGCTGGCCCGCCGCCTCAAGGGCTGACGGCACCCCTCAGGCGCTGACGGCGGGCCCGCCGCGCCAGGACGGCATCGGGCGGCGGCCCGCCGCGGCCTCGAACGCGGCACGGGCGAGCAGGCGCGTCGAGTCCAGCGTCGGCAGCGGCGACACCTCCGGCGTGACCAGCAGCGGGATCTCGGTGCAGACCAGCGCGACGGCGTCGCAGCCGCGCCCGGCGAGCCGCTCGATGATCCGCACGTACTCCCGGCGGGACTCCTCGGTGAGGACGCCGTTCACCAGCTCACCGAAGATGATCTCGTGCACGCGGGCGCGGTCGGCGGCGTCCGGCACGACGGCCTCGATGCCGCGCGCGGCGAGCTCGCGCGGGTAGACCGGGCCGTCCATGGTGTAGCGGGTGCCGAGGACGCCGACGCGGGCGCGTCCGTCACGGGCGGCCCGGTCGGCGACGACCTCGGCGATGTGCAGCCCGGGGAGCGCCAGGTCGCCGCCGGGACGCTCCAGGGCCATGTGGGCGGTGTTGTCAGGGCAGGCGAAGAACGTGGCCCCGGCGGCGGCGAGGCGCCGGACGCTCTCGGCGAGGATCGCGCGGACGGCGTCGTGGTCGCCCGCGTCCCAGGACGGCATGCTGCGCGCGAGCGCGATCAGGTCGAGCGTGACGTCGGGGTGGTCGTCGGGGCCGAGCTCGCGGAAGCCCTCGTGGCAGAAGGCGCGGAAGCACAGCGCGGCGCCCTCCGCGCTGTGGGCGAGGATGCCGAGATGCTCCATGATCGCTCCAGTCCGATGTGCCGAACATCCGTCCATTAGAATGAACAACCGGAGGAGTGTTCGTCAAACTGAACACCCGGACGTCTGGAGCGAACACGTGGGGAACCTCGACCTGATCGCGCAGATCGCCGCCTCGATCCGGCGGGAGCGCGCCCGCGCCGGGCTGACCCAGACGGAGCTGGCCCGGCGCGCCGGCATCGCCAAGTCGACGCTGTCCCAGCTGGAGGCGGGCACCGGCAACCCGAGCGTCGAGACGCTTTGGGCGCTCGGCGGCGCCCTCGAGGTCCCGTTCAGCCGGCTGGTCGACCCGCCGCGGGCGGGCGTGCGGGTCGTCCGAGCGGGCGAAGGGCCCGCCACCCGCTCGGAGCAGGCGGACTACACGGCGACGCTGCTGGCGTCGTGCCCGCCGAACGCCCGCCGCGACGTCTACCGCGTCGCGGCGGAACCGGGGGAGCCGCACCTGTCCGGCGCGCACCTGCCCGGCACGACCGAGCACGTGATCCTGAGCACCGGCCGCGCCCTGGCCGGTCCGGCGGACGATCCCGTCGAACTGGCCCCGGGCGACTACGTCGCCTACCCCGGCGACGCCCCGCACGTCTTCCGCGCCCTCGCCCCCGGCACCACCGCGACCTTCATCCTGGAGCACACCTGACCAGGGGCCGGGTCAGGTGAGGAGAGCGGTGAGGGCGCTCAGGTCCTCCAGGTCGGCCAGGCCGTAGGCCAGCTCGGTGATCCGGTCGGCCTGCTCCGGGGAGACGCGGCGGGCGGCGTTGAGGCGGAACTTGGTAGCCAGCTCCTCAGCCGACAGCGGGTTGCCCGGGCCGCCACGGTTGGCGTCCACCCGCTCCTCTAGGACGGCGCCGTCGCGGGTCGCAACGCGCAGGACGGCCGGGAACTGGTGCGGGAAGATCTCGTCGCAGCGGGCGTCCGGCACGCACCGGACCTTCGCGGCCAGCGCGAGCCGCTCCGGGTCGGCGGCGGCCTCGTCGGTGAAGTCCTCGTGGAAGACGCCGAGCCCGCCGCCGCCGAGCAGCGCCGCCGCGACCGTGTAGGGGCCGGAGAACGCGGCGTGGTAGCCGGACTTCGGACGGATCTTGTCCTCGCGGGGCTCGCCGATCGTCCGGAGCACGGCCGTGGGCGCGCCCAGTTCGATGCCCTCGATGTCGGACGGGTCGAGCCCGCGCGCGCGGAGCCGCAGCGCGGCGTCGATGCCCGCGTGGGTGAAGTGGTTGCACGGGTACGGCTTGAAGAAGATCCCGGGCAGTTCCCAGTGCTCGCCGAGCCGGTCGGTGAGCGCGGCGAGGTCGACCTGGTCGCCGCACCACGCCTGCAGGAACCCGAACCGTCCCTCGAACACGGTCGGCGGGCCGGTGATGCCGGTGCGGGCGAGTCCGGCGGCGGTGACGGCGGCGTGCGCGGCCCAGCCGCAGTGGATGCGCTTGACGGTCCCGCCGGTGCGGTTGGCCTCCAGGATCCCGGAGCCCATGCTCGCGGCGATGCCCATCGCGTCGGCGATCCCGCCCGCGTCCAGCCCGGACAGCATCGCGGCCGACGCCGCCGCCCCGACCGCGCCGCAGATCGCGGTGGCGTGCTGGCCGCGCTCGAAGAACACCGAGTTGCCGAGCGCGCTGTCGTACCCGGCCATGCCGAGCCGGACGGTGATCTCCACGCCGACGCCCACCGCGTCCAACAGCGCCGCGCCGGTGGCGCCGCGCGCCTCGGCGACGGCGAGCGCGACGGGCACGACGGACGCGGACGGGTGCAGCACCGACGGCAGGTGCGTGTCGTCGAAGTCGAGGGAGTGGGCGAGGGTGCCGTTCAGCAGGGCGGCACTGGGCTCGGGGAGCCGGGTGCCGGTGCCGATCGCGGTGGCGCGTCCCGCGCCGCCCCATTCGGCGACCAGCTCGCCGACCGCGCGGGCCGGCGCCTCGCCGGTCGCGCCGAGGCTGTTGCCCAGGGCGTCCAGGACGCGGCGCGCGGCGTCGGCGCGCAGCTCGGCGGGCAGCCCGTCCGCCCGCACGCCGGCGGCGAGCGCGGCGAGCCGCTGGACCGGGGTCGGCGCGGTCATGCCGACACCGCCGCGAGGGGCCGGACGGGGGAGCCGGTGCCGCCCTGGATCCGCAGCGGGGCGAGCACGAACGCGAACTCGTGCAGCCCCGCCTCCGCGAGCGCCTCCAGGTTCAGGTGCTCCATGATGAAGATCCCCGACTCGACCAGCAGGATCCGGTGGACGGGCAGCACCGCGTGGCCCGCGCCCGCCGGGATCTGCTCGTAGGCGGTCGTGTCGGCGCCGGTCGCGACGATCCTCCGGTCCGCCAGCCAGCGGGCCGCCTCCGGCGTCGCGCCGGGCACGCCCGTCTCCTTGCCGAGGTAGGCGGTGGTGTCGCCGAAGTTGCGCGACCAGCCGGTGCGGACCAGCGCGACGTCGCCCTCGCCGGGCTCGGCCCCGGCGCGCTTGGCGGCGAGGTCGAGGTCCTCGGCGGTCACGCCGTAGCCGGGCGGCAGCGTCGCGACGCCGTGCACGGCGGCGACGTCCAGCAGGACGCCGCGGCGCAGCAGGCCCGGCAGGTTCTCGGCGCCGTGGCTGGTGAACGCCCCGCCGCGCTGCGCCTCGGCGGCGTCGATCCCGCCGTGCAGGGCGCCGTCGTGGCTGACGTGCGAGAGCGCGTCGATGTGGGTGCCGACGTGCCCGCCGGTCACGATGATCTCGTTGGCGGCCGAGCCGCCGTCCGGGCGCTCCATGTCGCCGTGCCGGCGGATCAGCGTCATCCGGAACCCGGGGTGGTTGGGGGAGCAGGGCATGCCGGTGAAGAACGGCTGGCCGAGCTCGATCAGCCGGACGCCGCGGGCGACCGCCGCGAGCAGCGGGTCCTGGGTGGTCATGACGGGGAGCCTTCCTTCTGTGGGGCGGCGGGGCGGTGGGCGGACGCGGCGACGGCGAGGATCCAGGCGGCGCGCTCGACGACCGCCTTGTCCACGAACCGGCCGGCGGAGTCGATCCACGCGGCGGCACCGGCGGTGCCGTCGCGCTCGGTGAGCTGGTCCATGAGGCCGCGCGCCCACGCGACGTCGGCGGGGTCGGGCGCGCACGCCTCGTGCACGACGGGGATCTGCGCGGGGTGGATCACCGACCGGCCGAAGAACCCGGCCCGGTGCCCGGCGGCGGTGTCGGCGCGCAGGCCGTCGAGGTCGCGGACGGCGGTCCACACGCTCTGCGGCGGGGACGGCAGCCCGGCGGCGCGGGCGGCGACGACCACCCGCGAGCGCGGCCACGCCAGCGCGTCGCCGACGGTCACCCGCAGGTCGGCGGACAGGTCGGCCTCGCCGAGCGAGATCCCGGCGACGAGCGGGTGCGCGGTGGCGAGGGCGAGGGCGTTCTCCACGCCGAGCGCCGACTCCAGGACGGGGAACACCGGCACGCCGAGCGCGTCGGCGACGCGGCGCAGCAGGTCGGGGTCCTCGCACTTGGGGATCCGCACCCCGGCGAGCGCGCCGGGCGCGGACGCCAGCAGGCCGATGTCGGCGGTGCCGTCCGGGGTGCCGGGCGCGTTGATCCGCACATAGGCGGGCCGCCCTTCCGCCAGGACGGAGGCGACGGTGCGGCGGGCGGTGTCCTTGGCGTCCGGGGCGACGGCGTCCTCCAGGTCGAGGATCACCGCGTCCGCGCCGGAGTTCAGCGCCTTGCCGATGCGGTCGGGACGGTCGCCGGGGACGTACAGCCAGGTCCGGTGCGGATGCTCCGGCCCGGTCACTTCACCACCCCCTTGGCGCGCAGTTCGCCCAGCTCCGCCTCGCCTACCCCGTAGCGGCCGAGGATCTCGGCGGTGTGCGCGCCGAGCGGCGGCCCGGCCGAGTCGATGTGCCCGGGCGTCTGCGACAGCCGGAACAGCACGTTCTGCATCTTCACCGGGCCCAGCTCGTCGTCGGGGACGGTCGCGATGGTGCCGAGCGCCGCGAACTGCGGGTCGGTCATGACGTCGGCGGCGGTGTAGATCGGCGCGACGGCGGCCTCGGCCTCCTCGAACGCCTTCACCACCTCGTCGCGGTCGCGCCGGGCGATCCACGAGCCGACGGCCTCGTCCAGCTCGTCGGCGTGCTCGGCGCGCTCGGCGCCGGTGGCGAACCACGGCTCGTCGATGAACTCGGGCCGGCCGACCAGCCGCATCACCCGCTCGGCGATCGACTGCGCGCTGGTGGAGATCGCGACCCAGCCGCCGTCGCGGGTCCGGTAGGTGTTGCGCGGCGCGTTGTTGTGCGAGCGGTTGCCGGTGCGGGCCTGTAGCTCGCCGAGCTGGTCGTAGGTGATGATCTGCGGGCCGAGCAGCGTCAGGATCGGCTCGATGATCGCCAGGTCGACGACCTGGCCCTCGCCGGTCGCCTCCCGCGCGCGCAGCGCCGTCATCACCGCGAACGCGGTGGTCAGCGCGGCGATCCCGTCGGCGAGGCCGAACGGCGGCAGGGTCGGCGGGCCGTCCGGCTCGCCGGTGATGGCGGCGAACCCGCTCATCGCCTCGGCGAGGGTGCCGAACCCGGGCCGCCGCGCGTACGGGCCGGTCTGCCCGAACCCGGTGACCCGCGCCAGCACCAGCTTCGGGTTGATCTTCTTCAGCTCGTCGTAGCCGAGGCCCCAGCGCTCCAGCGTGCCGGGCCGGAAGTTCTCGATCACCACGTCGGCGTCGGCGGCGAGCCGGCGGAACAGCTCCTGGCCCTCGGGGGAGCCGAGGTAGAGGGTGATCGCCTTCTTGTTGCGGCCGAGCATCTTCCACCACAGCCCGACGCCGTCGCGGCGGGCGCCGTGGCTGCGCACCGGGTCGCCCTTCGGGTGCTCGATCTTGATCACCTCGGCCCCGAAGTCGGCGAGCAGCGTGGCCGCCAGCGGCCCGGCGAACAGGGTGGCCGCGTCGAGCACGCGGACTCCGGACAGGGCGTCGGGCATGGGCGGTACCGCCTTCGGTTCTGATCGTTTCTCTTAGCGGAACAATGTTAAGTCCATGTTCCGGCGCCGTGTCCGGGCCGGACGTCTTCAAGTTGGCACCGGCTGTCGAGTTCCGTCAAGTTCCACCAAGTTATTGACCAGGTCACGTGATGGATGCCACCATGACGCATCAGTGGCCCGGTGTTCCTCTAAGCGGAACGATCGCCGAGGGGTGGTGCCGGGCAGGCAGGAGAGGTGAATGTCGGCTCGAAAGCTCGTCGCCGGGCTCGGCGCGTGCGCGGCCCTGCTGGCCGCCACCGCCGGCTGCGGCGGCTCGGCGCCGTCCGGCGCCGCCGGGGCCGCGGCGGGGGGCGACCGCGGGCCGGGGGGGTTCGGCGCCCAGCACCCCCGAAGCGGGGCGCACGCGGGGGACGGCCCCCAAAAGGGGCGCGGCGCGCACATATCCGGCGAGGGCAACAAC
>NZ_JBEZJL010000135.1:0-17488 GCF_040651755.1 Actinomadura sp. NPDC048394
CGCCGACGAGGACGCGCCGCTGTGGACCGAGCGCACCCCCAAGCAGTTCGCGCCCTCCTTGGTCACCTTGCGGTCTGCGGTGCTTCTGTTTTTGGGGCTTCGCCCCTCGCCCCCCGTGGTTGCGGTTCTTGATCAGCTTGCGGTCTGCGGTGCTTCTTTTGGGGCTTCGCCCCTCGCCCCCTTGGGGCTTCGCCCCTCCTTCTCTTGTTGCCTTGCGGGTGTAGATGGTTCGGGTGGGGGGAGGCAGTCTGCGTGATCTTGATGGAGGGGGCGGGGGCGTGGTCTGGCTGATCCTCATCGGGGCCGGGGCGATGGAGACGGTGTGGGCGGCGGCGCTGGAGGCGTCCCATCAGTTCTCGCGGGTGGGGCCTACCGTTCTGTTCCTGGTGGCGCTCGCGTTGAGCATGGTGGGGCTCGGGCACGCGTTGCAGTCGTTACCGCTTGGGACGGCTTATGCGGTGTGGACGGGGATCGGTGCTGTCGGAGCGGCCGTTTACGGGATGGCCGTCCTGCACGACCCCGTGACGTTCGCGCGGATCGTGTGCCTGCTGCTGATCGTCGCCGGGGTCGTCGGGCTGCGGGTCATCGCCTGAGCAAGGCGGGCAGGTCCGCGGCGGACTCCAGAAGGTGCGTGTGGGGGTGGCGGCCCAGGTCGGTGGCGGTGCTCGCTCCGGTGGTGACGGCGACGACGTACGCGGCGCCCGCGTTGCGGCCGGCGGCGAGGTCGTTGGGGGTGTCGCCCGCGACGAGGACGCGGTCCACGCTCGTCACGCCGGCCAGTTCCATCGCGTGGAAGATCATGTAGGGGGCCGGACGGCTGGCGGCGACGTCGTCGCTGGTCACCAGGCCGTCGACGGTCCAGTCGAGTGCGTCCAGGATCGGCTCGGCGATGTCGCGGGAGTAGCCGGTCTGCAGGACGACCCTGACGCCCGCGGCGCGCAGCTCGGCGATGGCCTCCGGGACACCGGGCACGGGCCTCGGGGGGTCGGCCGCGTAGGCCTTGGTGAGGCGGACGGTGAAGTCGGCGTAGACGGTCTCGACGTCTGCGGGAGGCGCCGTGCCGGTCAGTTCGGTGAGGAGGCCGGCGACGGCCTCGTGCTTGCTGGTGCCGGTCCAGCGGTGCAGGACGTCCGCGGGGACGGGACGGCCGAGGTGCGCCGCGACGGCCTGGTCGAGCGCGGCGTACACGGCGCCGCCCTCGTGGACGGTGGTGCCGGCCATGTCGAGGGCGGCGAGTTCGAAGGTCACAGGGCTTCTCCTGTCTCGGGCACGGTGCGGACGAGCGCGAGATGGTGCGCCCGCTCGTTCGCGATGGTGAAGGTGGCGCGGTCGGGGCGGTAGCGGTCGTCGCCGTACTCCACGGGACGGCCGTCCGCCAGGCTCGCCGTGCGGCGCTCGCGCAGCAGCGGGCCGCCCTTGGGGACGCCGAGCAGGCGCGCGTCCTCGGCGGGGGCGGCGATCGCGTCGATGGTGTGGGTGGCGGCGACGATCTCCACGCCGCGGGCCAGCAGGCCCGCGTAGATGGAGCCGGCGTCGGGGTCGAAGTCGAACAGCAGCAGGCCGATGTCCAGCACGAACGTGCTGCGTTCCAGCATGACGGGCTCGTCGTCGAGGAGCCGGAGCCGCAGCACGTCGATGACCGGTTCGCCCGGCTCCAGGCGCAGCGCGTCCGCGGCGACCGGGTCGGCGCCGCGGCGGGCCAGCTCGATGGTGCGCTGGCCGGGCCGGTGCCCGGAGCGCTCCACCCAGGCGGAGAAGGACAGGAACGTCTCGAACGGCTGGCCCATCGGCCGCCGGCGGACGATGGGGCGGCGGCCCTGGCCGCCCTCGATGAGGCCCTCGTTGCGCAGCGTGGACAGCGCCTGCCGGACGGTGCCGCGGGAGGTCCCGAACTCCTCGACGAGCCGGGCCTCCGACGGCAGCGGCTCCCCCACGGCTAGAGCGCCGGAGACGATCCGTTCCCGCAGCGCGTCGGCGAGCTTGGCGTGCAGTGATCCCGACGGCATGGGCTGACCATACAAGGGCGGGTCGTTGGGCTGTCAATGTGTGGAAACGTCGTTGTTTTTGCAGGTGAACGGGCGGTTAACTTGTTTGTACAAGTCGCTGCGGGCGGTTGACGGGGCGGGTGTGCCGGTCCGAGTCTCGGGGCCATGTCCCCCCTTCCCGCCACTCCCGTGGATCTGCTCGTGGTCGGTGCCGGCGTCGTCGGGCTGGCGCACGCCGTCGAGGCGCACCTGCGCGGGCTCGCGGTCGCGGTCGTCGACCGCGACGCCTTCGCCGCCGGCGCCTCGGTCCGCAACTTCGGCCATGTCTGCGTGACGCCCCAGGACGGCGACGCGCTCCGGTACGCGCTGGCCGGGCGCGAACGCTGGCTCTGGCTGGCCGCCAAGGCCGGCTTCGACGTCGCCGAGTCCGGCACGCTCGTGGTCGCGCGGCGGCCGGAGGAGATGGCCGTCCTGGAGGAGTTCGCCGCACTGCGGGGCGGCGAGCAGGTGCGGTTGCTGGACGCGGCGGGCGTCGCGCGGCGCCTGCCCGGCGTGAAGGCGTTGGGCGGTGCGCATCTGCCTCTCGACCTGCGGCTGGACTCGCCTACGGTGATCCCTGCGCTGGCCGGCTGGCTGGCCGGGCAGGGCGTGCCGATCGCGTGGCGGACCAGCGTGCTGGCGGTGGAGCCGGGCCTGGTCCGCACGACGCGGGGGGACGTGCGGGCCGCGCGGACGGTCCTCGCCGTCGGCCACGACCTCGACCGGCTGCTGCCGGACGTCGCCGACGCGGCGGGAATGACCCGCTGCCTGCTGCGGATGCTGGAGGTCGCGCCCCCGGGGGGTGTCCGGGTCGCGCCGGGCGTGCTGACCGGGCTGTCGCTGCTGCGCTACGACGGGTTCGCCGGGCGGCCGTCGGCCGCCGCGCTGCGGGAGGCCGTCGCGGCGGAGTCCCCCGAGCTGCTGGACGCCGGCGTGAACCTGATGTTCACCCAGCGTCCGGACGGCGCGATCGTGCTCGGCGACACCCACCACTACTCCGCCACCCACGCGCCGTTCGACGACGAGGAGACGGCGGAGCTGCTGCTGCGCGAGGGCGCGCGGCTGCTCGGCGTCCCGTCGCTGCGGGTGCTGCGCCGCTGGCGCGGCCAGTACGCCTCGGCGCCCGCCGCCGTCCTCGACACGGAGGTGGCCGGCGGCGTCCGCGCCGTCTCGGTCACCTCCGGCATCGGCATGACCATCTCCCATGGGCTGGCTTCCGCCGTCCTGGATTCGCTGTTCTGATGAAAGGCCTTTCCATGCGCCGTTTCCGGCTCTCCATCGCGATGGCCGCGTCGCTCGCCCTCGCCCTGACGGGCTGCGGCGGCGGCTCGTCCGACGACGCCAAGGGGTCCTGCCCCGGCGGCAAGGTCCGCTTCGGCGTCGAGCCGTTCGAGGACGCCGCCAAGCTGACGCCCGCCTACAAGACGCTGGGCAAGGCCCTTGAGGCCAAGCTGGGCTGCCCCGTCGAGGTGCAGATCGTGCAGGGCTACTCCGCCGAGGTGCTCGCGCTGCAGAACAAGAAGCTCGACGTGGCGCAGTTCGGGCCGCTCGGGTTCGTGTTCGCGTCGCAGCGCACCGGCGCGCAGCCCGTGGTGTCCTTCGGCAACCCGGACGGTTCCGTGTCGACGTACAAGGCGGGCATCTGGGTGAAGAAGGACAGCCCGGTCGCGACCGTCGCCGACCTCAAGGGCCGCACGCTCGCCCTCTCGGACGCGGGGTCGACGTCGGGCGACGCGCTGCCCCGCTACGCCATCCGGAAGGCGGGGCTGTCGGAGTCCGACGTGAAGCTCCAGTACGCCGGCGGCCACCCGCAGTCGCTGCTCGCGCTGACGTACGGGAAGGTCGACGCGGCGGAGATCAACACCCAGCAGCAGGCCACGTCGACGTCGGAGCACCAGTTCGACGCCGCGAAGTACAAGCAGATCTGGGCGTCCGACCCCATCCCGAACGACCCGATCAGCGTCGCCAAGGACCTCGACCCGGCGTTCAAGAAGAAGCTCGTCGCCGCGCTGACCTCGCTGTCCCCGCAGGACGTGGCGAAGGCGGGCGCGTTCCTCGACGTCGAGCCGGGCCCGCTCGTCCCGGTGACGAAGCAGACGTACCAGCCGCTGTTCGACCTGGCGAAGACGCTCGGCCTCACCGAGAAGAACCTGTAGGGCCATGACCGCCAACGCGCTCACGGTCCGCGGCCTGCGCAAGTCCTTCGGCGGCCGCACGGTGCTGTCCGGTTTCGACCTCGACGTGGCGCCCGGGGAGGTGGTCGCGGTCCTCGGCGCCAACGGGTCGGGCAAGTCGACCGCGCTGAAGTGCGTGGTCGGGCTGGTGCGTCCCGACGCGGGACGGGCCGGGGTGTTCGGCGCGGACCTGCTCGACGGGTCCCGGGCGGCCGACCGCGCCCGCACCCGCGTCGCCATGGTGTTCCAGCAGATCCACCTGGTGCGGCGCCGGACGGCGCTGGACAACGTCTGCGCGGGGGCGCTCGGCCGGCTGCCGCTGCGCCGGTCCTGGGCGCCCGCCGCGTTCCCGCGCGAGCTGCGCGAGGAGGCGATGGCGTGCCTGGACCGCGTCGGCCTGGCCGACCGGGCGCACGAGCGGGTCGCCGCGCTGTCCGGCGGGCAGCAGCAGCGGGTCGCGCTCGCCCGGGCCCTGTGCCAGCGCGCGGAGGTGCTGCTGGCGGACGAGCCGGTCTCCGCGCTCGACCCGTCCGCCGCCGAGAACGTCATGACCGTGATGACCGACCTCGCCCGGACGGAGTCGATCGCGGTCGCGGCGGTGCTGCACCAGCCGGAACTGGCCCGCCGCCACGCGGACCGGCTCGTCGGGCTGCGCGGCGGCCGGATCGTGTTCGCCGGCCCGTCGGCGGACGTGTCCCAGGAGCAGGTGTCCTCTCTCTATGCCGTGGACGAGGAGGTCCCCGCATGAGCGTCCTCGTGACCGACCGCGCGCCGGAGCGGCTGCCGGTGCCGCCGCGGCGGCGCAGCCCGCGCACGCTGGCGATCGGCGGCACCGTCATCGCGGTCCTCGTGGCGCTGCACGTCGCCGCGTGGATCGGCACCGGCATGGACCTCGGGATGCTCGTCGACGGCTGGCACGGCATGGTCCGGTTCGTCTCCGAGGCGTTCCCGCCGGACCTCGCGTGGGATCCCGTCGTCAAGGACGGCCTGCACGCCTGCCTGGTGACGCTGTGGATCGGGCTGCTCGGGACGACGCTGTCCATCCCGTTCACGATCGTGCTGTGCGCGCTCGGGTCGCGCGCCGTCAACGGGAACGCCGCCGTCTACCAGGCGGCGCGGGGCGTCATGTCGTTCCTGCGCGCCGTGCCGGACGTGGTGTTCGCGCTGATCTTCGTGACCGCGGTCGGGCTCGGCCCGTTCGCGGGGGTCCTCGCGCTGATCTGCAACAACACCGGCGTGATGGGCAAGCTGTGGTCCGAGGCGATGGAGGAGGTCGACGACGGCCCGGCGCAGGCGCTGCGGATCGCCGGGGCGAGCCGCGCGCAGCTCGTCGCGCACGCGGTGCTGCCGGCGTGCGTGCCGCAGCTGGTCGGGCTGGTGCTGTACCGGCTGGACGTCAACGTGCGGGCGTCGCTGGTGCTCGGCCTGGTCGGCGCCGGCGGCATCGGGTTCCTCATCAACCAGTCGATCCAGGAGTTCCGGTTCGACCAGATGCTGACCTACATCCTGATGGTGCTCGTGCTGGTCGTGGCGGTGGACCTGCTCAGCTCGTTCGTCCGGCGCAGGCTGGCGCCGTGACCGCGCTCGCCATGGTGTGGCCGGGCGTGGGCGGGCGGCACCGGGCGGTCGCGGTGGATCCGCCTGATCTTGCGCCGGGCGAGGCGCTGGTCGAGGTGGAGCTCGCGACGATCTGCGGCTCGGACCTGCACACCGTCTCGGGGCGCCGTCCCGGGCCGGTGCCCGGGGTGCTCGGCCACGAGACCGTGGGCAGTGTCGTCGGCCTCGGCGACGGCCCGGCTCCGCGCGATGTTCGCGGACGGGCCGTCGCGGTCGGGGACCGGGTCGCGGTCGGGATCTACGCGGCGTGCGGTGCCTGCCCGCGCTGCGTCCGCGGCCTGCCGCAGAAGTGCGAGCGGCTGTTCAAGTACGGGCACGCGGCGCTGGCGGAGGCCGGGCCGCTGTCGGGCGGCTACGCCAGCCACGTGCTCGTCCGTGCCGGGACCCCGCTCGCGGTGCTGTCCCGGGAGCTGCCCGCCGCGCTGGCGGCGCCACTCGGATGCGCGACGGCGACGGCGGTCGCGGTCGCCTCGGCGGGCGGCGCCGAGGTGCGCGGCCGGAACGTCACGGTCTGCGGCGCGGGCCTGCTCGGCCTGCTGGCGACGGCGATGCTCGCCGGCCGGGGCGCGGCGGTCACGGCCGTCGATCCCGACCCGGGACGCCGCGAGACCGCGAGGCTGATGGGTGCCGCGAACGCCGTCGATCCCGGCGCGGAGCCGCCGCCCGCCGATCTCTACATCGAGCTGTCCGGTGCGCCCGCGGCGGCCCGGAGCGCGGTGGCCCGCACCGCGACGGGCGGGACCATCGTGCTCGCCGGGACCGTCTCGCCCGGCGCGCCGCTGGACTGGGAGGCGCAGGACCTGGTGCGGGGGCTGATCACGGTGCGGGGCGTCCACAACTACGCGCCCGCCGACCTCGCGGAGGCCGCGGCCTGGACCGAGTCCGCCGCCGCGCGCCTGCCGGTCGAGGCGCTGCTCGGCGCCGTCCACCCGCTGGACGACCTCGACGCGGCGCTGGCGGAGGCGGCGCGGTCCGCGTCGGTCCGTGTCGGGGTCGCTCCGGGGGCGTGAGCGGAAATCGATGCGGGCCGCCGGGCGTTGCAGTGGGTCAACCGTCCTTGAGAAAGGTGTCCCATGCGTGTCGAGATCTGGTCCGACGTCATCTGCCCCTGGTGCTACATCGGGAAGCGCCAGTTCGAGCGGGCGCTCGGCGGATTCGAGCACCGCGACCAGGTCGAGATCGCCTACCGGGCGTTCCAGCTCGACCCGTCCTACCCGGCGGGCAGGACGGAGGACGTGGCGGACATGCTGTCCACCAAGTACGGCATGACGCGCGAGCAGGCCGTCCAGATGAACCAGCAGATGGAGGAGCGCGCCGCCGGAGTCGGCCTGGAGTACCACCTGGAGGGTGGACAGGTGGGCAACACCGCCGACGCCCACCGGCTCGTGCACCTCGCGGGCGAGCAGGGCGTGCAGGACGGCGTGGTGGAGGCGCTCTACAAGGCGCATTTCACCGACCGGCGCTCGGTGTTCGACCGTGACTCGCTGGTCGAGGTCGCGGCGGAGGCCGGGCTGGACGCGGCGGCGGCCCGCGACGTGCTGGCCTCGGGGAAGTTCACCGCCGAGGTGGAGGCCGACCAGCGGGAGGCGCAGCGGCTCGGCGCCACCGGCGTGCCGTTCTTCGTCCTCGACCGCCGCTACGGCGTGTCCGGAGCGCAGCCGGCCGAGGCGTTCGCGCAGGCCCTCGACCGCGCCTGGAACGACGCGCGCTAGCGGGCCGGTGCGGTGTCCGCGCGGCGGCGCCGCGCGGCCGGGCGGGGCTTGGCGTCCGGGGACGCGGCGGGCAGCCGGACGGTGAACGACGCGCCGGCGCCCGGGCGGCCGGACGCCTCGACCGTCCCGCCGTGGCTCTCCACGACCTCGCGGACGAGCGCGAGCCCCAGCCCGAACCGGCGGCCCCGGCCCTGCGCGCCGCGGGTGAAGCGCTGGAAGATCCGTTCGGCGTCGGCGGGGTCGAAGCCGACGCCGTCGTCGCGGACGGTCAGCTCGATCCGGCCGCCGTCGCGGGCGAGCACCACCGCGACGCGCCCGCCGGGCGGGGTGTGCCCGATGGCGTTGTCGAGCAGCGCGCCCACGACGCGGCGCAGCGCGGACGCGACGCCGTCGACGATCTGCGGCGTGGCGGCGCCCGCGACGTCCAGCACGACGTGCTGCTCCCGCGCCCGGACGGATTCGGCGTCCACCAGGGAGGCGACGATCTCGGCGAGGTCGACGGCCCGCCCCTCCACGGCGTGCGGGCGGAGCCGGGCCGACAGCAGCAGGTCCTCGATCACCTCGCCGAACTGCCGGGTGTCGGAGACGATGGCGCCGAGCTCGTCGCCGAGCGCGCCCGGCCCGGTGCGCCGCGCCAGCAGCTGCGCCCGGACGTGCAGGCGCGTCAGCGGGGTGCGCAGCTCGTGGCTGGCGTCGGCGACGAACCGGCGCTGCCGGTCGAGCGCCTCGGCCAGCGGCGAGATCGCCCGTCGCGCCAGCAGCAGGCCGGTGACGAGCGCGGCGAGCAGCCCGCCGACCTCGGCGACGCCGAGCGCCTTGTAGAGCCGGTGCCGTTCCTGGATCTGGTAGCGGCGGTCGAGCGCGGCCTGCAGGACGACCGGCCCGTGATGCTCGGTGCGCACCAGGTAGCTGATCCCGTCGACGCGGTGTTCCCGCACGACCGTGCCGGGCGCGTCGAGGTCGGCGCGGACGGGCAGCCCGGCGGGCGCGTTCGGTGTGCGGCGCGTGCCGCCGTTCTCCACGGCGAACATCCACACGCACGGCGGCGCGTTCTCGACGGCGTTCGCGGCGATCACGTGCCGCAGGTCGCGCTCGGCGTCGCTGCGCTGCCCGGCGCTCATCGCCAGGTAGACGAGCGCCCCGACGAGCGCGATCACGACGGTGACCGCCGCCGCGAGCTGCAGGGTGAGGACCCAGCCGACCCGGGACAGCACCCGCGCGTCCGGCCCGTCCATGGGGCCTCCCCTCCGCGTCCTCACAGCTCCCCCGCCCGGTAGCCGAGGCCGCGGACGGTCCGGACGGTGCCGCGGCCGAGCTTGCGCCGCAGGTAGTGGACGTAGGTGTCCACGATCGACTCCGAGGTGGTCTCCGCGAAGACCCGCTCGCGCAGCTCCGCGCGGCTGAACACCATGCCGGGCCGGCCGGCGAGGACGCGCAGCAGCTCGAACTCGCGGGCGGACAGCTCGTGCTCGGTGCCGTCGGCGAGCCGGGCCCGGTGCCGCACCAGGTCGAGCTCCCCGGCGCCGAGCGGCAGTGTCGCGGTCCGGTCGGCGTGCCGGCGGCGCAGCGCCCGGACCCGCGCGAGCAGCTCGTCCACCTCGAACGGCTTGACGAGGTAGTCCTCGGCGCCGGAGTCGAGGCCGGCGACCCGGTCGGCGACGGTGCCGAGCGCGGTGAGCACGAGCACCGGGGTGGCGACGCCCTTCCCGCGGATCCGGCGCAGCACGTCCAGGCCGTCGAGGCCGGGCAGCAGCCGGTCGACCACCAGCACGTCGTAGGCGCGGGCGAGCGCGAGGTGCAGCCCGCGGTGGCCGTCGGGGGCGACCTCGACGCGGTAGCCCTCGCCGGTGAGCAGCTCGTCCAGCATCCCCGCGATCTCGGGGTCGTCCTCGACGAGGAGGATCCGGGGCGGATGCGCGTCCACGCCCCCAGGATTCCACGCGCTTGATCTTGATGGCGAGACCGCGCGGAGGCCGCCTCCGGCTCAGGGCGCGGGGACGTGCAGGACGAACGGCTCGCAGTGCGCCCGCACACCCCACGGGCCGCCGGAGACCCCGAGGCCGCTGTGCTTGGTGCCGCCGAACGGCTCGTCGAGCGACATCCGCATGTGCCCGTTGACCCAGGCGGTGCCGCAGTCGAGGCGCGCGGCGACGGCGGCGGCGCGGCCCGTGTCGGCGCCCCAGACGGACCCGCAGAGGCCGTACGGGGTCGCGTTGGCGAGGGCGACGGCCTCGTCGACGTCGCGGTAGCGGACGACGGGCAGCGCGGGCCCGAACTGCTCCTCGTCGACGATCCGCATGCCCGCCTCGGCGCCGGCCAGGACGGTCGGGGCGAAGAAGAACCCGGGACGGTCGAGCGGGGCGCCTCCGACGGCGGCGCGGGCGCCGCCCGCCAGGGCCTCGGCGACGAGGCCGCGCACGCGCTCGTACTGCGGGCGGTTGGCGATCGGCCCGATCTGCGTGGCGGGGTCCATGCCGTCGCCGACGACGGCCTTCGCGGCGCGTTCGGCGAGCGCGCCGACGAGGTCGTCGTGGAGTGCGGCGGGGGCGTAGACGCGCTTGACCGCCATGCAGATCTGGCCGCAGTTGGCGAAGGCGCTCCAGAACAGGCCTTCGGCGACGGCGTCCACGTCGGCGTCGTCCAGGACGATCGCGGCGTCGTTGCCGCCGAGCTCCAGGGTGAGGCGCTTGAGGTCAGGCGCGGCGGTGGCGGCGACATGCCGGCCGGTCGCCGCCGACCCGGTGAAGTTGATCTTGCGGATGCCGGGGTGGGCGGCGAGGCGCTCCCCCAGCGGGTCGGCGCCCGCGACCACGTTGAGCACGCCGGGCGGGAAGATCCCGGCCAGCACGCGGCCCATCGCGAGCGTCGCCAGCGGCGTGTGCGGCGACGGCTTGAGCACGACCGTGCAGCCGGCGGCCAGCGCGGGCGCGACCTTCGCGGCGCCGAGCTGCAGCGGGAAGTTCCACGGCGCGATGGCGGCGACGGGGCCGACCGGGCGCCAGTGCACCTCGACGCGCTCGCCGCCGGTCCCGGGCATGACGTCCGGGGCGATCTCGAGGTCCGCGAGGTGCTGGAAGCGGGCGGCGGCGCGCGCCACCTCGTTCTCGGCGTCCCGCAGCGGCTTGCCCTGCTCGGCGGTCAGGATCGGGGCCAGTTCGCCCGCCGCCTCGCGCAGCGCGGCGGCAGCCGCCGCCAGGCACGCGCGGCGTGCGCCGGCGTCGGCCCGCCAGACCGGCCAGGCATCGTTCGCCGCGCGGACCGCCGCGTCAAGGGTGGTGTCGTCGCAGTCGGGGGCGCGGTCGAACTCCTCGCCCGTCGCCGGGTCGACGACGCCGAACGTGCGCGGCGAGGCGGTGAGGGCGCCGCCGACGAGCATCTCGTTCACGCGTCCGCCTTCAGCAGCCGGGACGGGTTGACCGAACTGGTCTCGTGCACCTGCTCGTCGCTCAGCCCGAACGCGCGCATGTGGGCGCGGAGCAGGCGGAGCGCCTCGACGGTGTTGGGGAACAGCGGCTCGCCGGCGTCGCTGGACAGCGTCACGTGCCGGGTGCCGAGCGCCTGGATCGCCGCGCACATCCGGGCCGGGTCGACGCCGAGCAGCGGCGAGATCTCGTCGTAGGTGAAGTTCATGGTGATCCCGGCGGACGCCAGCTCGCGCATCTGGTCCAGGGACAGGTCGATGAACGGGCTGAACGGGTGGTCGATGACGGCCTTCGTGATACCGAGATCGCGGACCTCGTCCGCCATCGCGTAGATCTCCTCGTGCGTGGCGTGCGCGAACGAGACCATCACGTCGTGGTCGGCGGCGATGCGGAAGACCTCCTTGTACTCGCGTTTCAGCGCGCCGCGGTCGTCGAGCGTGTACGCGCCGGCGCGCAGGGCGTCCGGCCAGGGCAGCGGGTCGCTCCACTCGCGGGAGTCCTCGCCCCACCAGACGGGCAGCCCGCCGACCTTGTGCAGCGTGTTGGCGCTGCGGAAGACCGGCATCCAGATCGCGGACGCGCCGTCCTCGATCGCGCGGCGCGCGGCCTCGGGCAGCGGCATCCCGCGGGTGTCGGTGGCGATCCATCCCGACCACAGCCGCACCGGTTCGATGCCGTGCTCCTCGCACCACTTCCCGAGGTCGGCCTCGACCTCGCGGACGACGGCCGCCGGGCCGGGCGCGTCCGGCCGGTTCATGCCGACGACGCTCTTGAACAGCAGCCCCTTCATCCCGCTCGCCGACGCGAGCTTCGCGATGGCGAGCGCGTCCTGCTGGCCCTCGTGGGCGTGGCAGTGGATGTCGACCGCGTCCTCGACGCCGAACACCGCCGGCGGGACGAGCGCCTGCCCGCGGTAGCCCATCCGGGCCCGGTAGGAAGAGAGGAAGCGGTCGTGCGGGGCGCCGTCCGGGCGGCGCAGGCGCGCCTCGGCGGGGAGTTCGTCGTCCAACGCGGTCAGCCTTCCTCTCCTGCGGTTCGCGGGTTCTCGAAATAGGCGGCGGCGAGCCGCTGCCGCCGGGCGTCCAGCACCATGTACGTGCCGCAGACCAGCTGGACGAGGCTGCGCCACACGTCCTCCCACCGGTCGCGCAGCCGCAGCAGCACGAGCCGGACGCCGTCGCGGCGGGCGGCCGGGGCGCCGCGCGGCGCGAGCAGGCACGGCCCCCGGTTCGGGAGGGAGCGGGTGTGCGCGGCCGACGACGCCAGCGCGAAGCGGCGCAGCGTCTCCCGCGTCACGGCCCGCATCGCGGCGGGCGCGACGCCCCGCGCGGGGCAGGGCCGGTTCGCCGTGACGCCGAACGGGATGTGGTTGGCGTCCCGCACCGCGATGCGCTCCCACCGTCCGGGGTCGAAGCGGTCGGGGTCCTCGAAGCCGGTCGCGTGGAACTCGGGGTAGTTGAAGCACAGCACGGACCCGGCGGGCAGGGTGGTCCGCTCGTCCACGGCGATGTCCGCCGAGGTGATCCGGTGCGCGATGCCGAACAGCGGGAAGCGGCGCATGCTCTCCTCGATGACGCGGTCGAGGTAGGCGCCGTCGGCGGGGTCGCCGGCGAGGCGGTGCTGCACGTCCGGATGCTGGGCGATCGCCATCAGCAGGTGCGCCATCGCCTCCGACATCTGCACCACGGCCGTGTTGAAGAACGTCCCTTGCAGGTAGAAGGCCTGCTCCTCCTTCGTCAGCGACGCGGGGAGGGGGTGGCGGACGTCGCCGAGCCGGTCCCGCAGGTAGGCGGTCAGCCGGTCCCGCCGGTCCATGTGCCGCAGCCCGCAGCACTTCAGCGCGGTGATGACGTCGTCGGCGTTCGCGACGATCAGGTCGCGGGCGTGGCGCGGGCACGGCTCGCCGAACACCAGCTCGTAGGAGAACTCCGCCCAGACCGGCATCATCAGGTCGCGCAGGCGGACGAGCCCCGGCCCGCGCTCGTCCAGCACGCGCGAGGCGCAGCGTCGCGCGAGGTCCGCGGCCTCGCCCTTCGGCCGCGCCAGGATCCGCCGGGTCGCGCGGGCGACCTCCTCGTAGCGCTCCCCCGGCTCCAGGTGCTCCTGGTGGACGTGCGGGCCCGGCGCCAGCCAGTACCAGAACAGGTCGGACAGCGGCGCGCCCGCGCTGCGCCCGTCCGCCGCCGGATGGGCGTAGACCTCGCGGAACCGGTCGGCGCCGACCAGGTCGCCGGGGATCGGGACGCCCTCCTCGCCGTTGACCCGCGCGAAGATCCGCACGCGCAGCGCGACCACCGCCCGCGGCAGCCAGAACGGCAGGCTCGCGAGCACCGCCAGGACCGCCACCGCGACGGCCGCGATCAGCACGGCCCCTCCTGGACGAGCCCGCGCCCCGCGTCCGCCGGGGCCGCGCAGCCGCACAGGGTGAGGGCGTTCTCCAGCTCCCGCCGCAGCAGCCCGAGGACGTCCGCGACCCCGTCCTCGCCGGCGGCGGCGAGGCCCCACAGCGCGGGACGGCCGATCGCGACCGCGTCCGCGCCGAGCGCGAGCGCCTTGACCGCGTCGGTGCCGCGCCGCACGCCCCCGTCGAGCAGCACCGGCACCCGTCCCGCGACGGCGTCCGCGACCAGCGGCAACCGGGCGACCGACGCGGGCGCCGTGTCCAGCTGCCGGCCGCCGTGGTTGGACACGATGACCGCGTCGGCGCCGCGCTCGACGGCGAGCCGGGCGTCGTCCGGATGCAGCACGCCCTTGACGACGATCGGCAGGTCCGTGATGCCGCGCAGCCGGTCGAGGTCGTCCCAGCACAGCTCCGGCGACAGCACGACCTGCCGGACGTGGCCGGTCCGCGCCGGGTCCCCCGGCTCGCGCAGGTTCTCGCAGCGCACGCCGGGCGGCAGGTCGTGGAAGCCGTTGCGGTCGCCGCGCTCGTTGCGGCCGAGCGCGGGCGAGTCGGCGGTGACGACGAGCGCGCGGCACCCCGCCGCCTCCGCGCGCCGCACGATCGCCTCCGTGAACGCCATGTCGGGCTGCGGGTACAGCTGGAACCACAGCGCCGGGTCGGGCGCCGCCTTGCGCGCCTCCGCCGCGACCTCCTCGATCGCGACCGTCGACAGCATCGCCGCGATCATGATGACGCCGGCCTTCGCGGCGGCGCGCGCCGTCGCCCGCTCGCCGTCCGGGTGCGCGAGCCGGTGGAACGCGGTCGGCGCCAGCAGCACCGGCATCGACGCCTCGTCCCCCAGCAGCGTGACGTCCAGCCGCGGCGCCCCCGCACCGCGCAGCACCCGCGGGACCAGGGAGAGGCGCGCGAACGCCGCCTCGTTGGCGCGGACGGTCACCTCGTCCTGCGCACCGGACGCGAAGTAGTCGTAGTGGACCGGGTCGAGCCGCTCGCGCGCGAGGTCCTCGAACTCGCGGACGTTGACCGGGGCGCCCATGTCAGGCCGTCACCGGGGCGAGCGCGGACGCGGCGAAGGCGCGGAGCGGTTCGCGGAACTCCTCCTCGCCGGACCAGTCGTTGCAGACGTCCTCCGGGAGCAGCAGCCGCCCGGCGAGCTCCCCGTCCCGGTAGTAGCGGATCACCGGGTGCAGGTAGCGGTCCTCCTTGGACGGGTCGGCCTCCCACGCCCGCCCCGCCTCGATGTCGAACGGGTCGATGGAGGCGTGCCCGGCGCCGTATTCCAGGCTGACGGTGAACCAGTCCCGCTCGTCCTCGCCCGCCATGTGCTCGGGGACGTGGTCGAGCGGCAACTCCTCCAGGTAGCGGGCGCCGCCGTCGCCGACCGCGATCACGTCGCAGAGGAAGCCGTACTGCTGCCACAGGGCCGACGTCCGGTTGATCCGCTCCAGCACGGCGTCGGCGAGGGCGCCGGGCTCGGCCGGAAGCTCGCGTTCCGGCCAGGGCACCCCCTCGTACCGCTGCTCCAGCATCCGGTGCAGCGCGCGGACGCCGTACCGGAACCCGTGCAGGAACGCGCTGGTGAACCTCTTGAAGTCGCGCGACTGCGTGATCGTCCCGGCGAAGAACAGGTCCGGGACGTTCACCGACTCCCACCGCGTGGTGAGGTCGGGGAACCGGTCGTCGATGACCAGGCGCGGGCGGCACGTCGCGTCGAAGATGGACGCGTCCATCCGGAAGCCCGTGCAGTTGATGACCCGGTCGTACTCCAGCGTGACGACCTTGTCCCGCCGCGCGTAGGCGATGCGGGCCCGGTAGGCGCCGCCGGCGCGGTCGATGCGCTCGACGCGGCCGTCCAGGACCATGTTCTGCGTCTTCAGCTGGTAGGTGTCGAGGAAGTTGTTGTTCACCGCGCGCAGGTGGCCGATGAAGTGGGTCCGCCACGCGAACTTGACGTCGCTCGGCCCGATGACGTGGATGACGGCGGCCCGCTCGGTCAGCGCGTCCGCGGTCTCGAACGCCGAGTTGCCCTTGCCAAGGATGAGGACGCGCTGGTCGGTGAAGTCGTCGGGGTCGACCGAGACGCTGGAGTAGTGCTCGACGCCCTCGATCCCCGGGATCGCGGGGACGTTCTGCTTCCCGAACCCCGTCGCGACGACGACCCGCCTGGCCTCGTGGACCTCGCCGTGCTGGTCGGTGACCTTGAAGTGCCCGTCCTTGGCGACGTTGACGACCCGGGTATCGCACCGCACGTCCAGCTTCAGCGTCGAGGCGTAGTCGGCCAGGTAGCGGACGTAGTCGTCCGCGTGCGGGAAGTAGGCGTCGGTGTACTTGCTCAGCAGCAGGTCCGGAACGTCGCTGAGCATCGAGTTCCAGTCCATCCGCAGGTTCAGCTCGGGATCGGTCCACCCGGTGTGCGGCTTGTTGATGGAGATCATCCGGCGGTGCCGGGGGAACGTGCGGTAGAAGGTCCCCGGGCCGGGCCCGGCCTCCAGGATGGTGTGGTCGCGGCCCGCGCGCCGCAGCAGATGGCCGAGTTGCAGGCCCGCCGGTCCCGCGCCGATAACGAGGTAGTCCCGGATTCCGTCCACCGTGCAGCCTCCGTCGACTCGCCGATCGAACGCCGCAGACGGTAGGCCGGAGTTCTCAGAAGGTTCTGAGAAAGCGGCGGGACGGGCGCCGGACGGAGGACCACGCGCCCTCGCTCCGTCACCCTGCGGACACGGAACGCGCGTGGTCACCGCCCTGCGGACGGGTGCGGGAGGGCCGCCGGACGCCCTGGTCGGAACCGGGCACGGGGGCGTGAACATAATCCGATTCGGATGTCGACAGGTAGCCCCGGAAACGTCTATTTTTGACGAATCTTCAGCCTGAACCAGCGAGGGGGCCCCGTGCAGACTCGAGCGGCGATCCTGTGGGACAAGAACACCGAATGGAGCGTCGAGGACATCGAACTCGACGACCCCAAGGCGGGTGAGGTCAAGGTCAAGCTCGCGGCGTCCGGCCTGTGCCACTCCGACGAGCACATGGTCACCGGCGACATGGTGATCGACAAGGAGATCGCCGACCTGATGGGCTGGAAGCAGTTCCCGGTCATCGGCGGGCACGAGGGCGCCGGCGAGATCGTGGAGGTCGGCCCCGGGGTCACCTCGGTGAAGGAGGGCGACCACGTCGTCCTGTCGTTCATCCCGGCCTGCGGCCGCTGCCCGTCCTGCGCGCAGGGCCGCCAGCACATCTGCGACCTCGGCGCGTTCCTGCTGTCGGGCCGGCAGATCAGCGACATGACCTCGCGGCACCACTCCAAGAACGGCGAGGACCTCGGCACGATGTGCTGCACCGGCACGTTCGAGCCGTACACGGTGGTCAACGAGTCGTCCGTCATCAAGATCGACGACTGGATCCCGCTCGACAAGGCCGCGCTGGTCGGCTGCGGCGTCACCACCGGCTGGGGCTCGGCGGTCAACGCCGCCGGTGTGCGCGCGGGCGACACCGTCGTGGTGATCGGGATCGGCGGCATCGGCATGAACGCGGTGCAGGGCGCGGCGATGGCCGGCGCCCGGCACGTCATCGCGGTCGACCCGGTCGAGTGGAAGCGGGAGAAGGCCACCAGCGTCTTCGGCGCCACGCACAGCGCCGCCTCCATCGAGGAGGCCCAGGCGATGGTCGCCGAGATGACCTGGGGCGCCAACGCCGACAAGGTCATCCTGACGGTGGGCACCGCCACCGGCGACCTCATCGGCCCGATGATGGGCATGGTCACCAAGGGCGGCCGCGGCGTCGTCACGGCCGTCGCGCCCGTCATGCAGGAGGACGTCAAGCTCAACCTGTTCGACCTGGCGATGCAGCGCAAGGAGCTGGTCGGCTGCATCTTCGGCAACGCCAACCCGCGCCGCGACGTCACCCGCCTCCTGCGCCTGTACGAGGAGGGCAAGCTCAAGCTGGACGAGCTGGTCACCAAGACCTACACCCTGGACGAGGTCAACCAGGGCTACCAGGACATGCGGGACGGCAAGAACATCCGCGGCCTGATCAAGTACTGACCGCACCGCCGCACGGCGCCCCGGAACGGGAGAGGCCGCCGCGGGGCGGGCCGCTCGCGCGGCTGTTCGCCGGCGGCGAGCTGGAGCGTTCCGAGAAG
>NZ_JBEZJL010000136.1:0-17287 GCF_040651755.1 Actinomadura sp. NPDC048394
GCCCGGGGCCCCCCCGCCCACCCCCACGGCCCGCCCCCGGGGGGGCCCCCCCCGGGGGGCGGGGGCCCCCGCCCCGGGGCCGCCCGGCGCGCCGTCAGTGGACGGCCTCGGACGTCCGCCGCGGCGCCCGGGCCATGGCCGCGTCCGCCGGGGGCAGCATCGTCAGCGGGTCCTCGCCCGCCACCCACAGCCCGACGAGGAACGCCGTGGTCGCCTCAAGAAGCCCGGCCCGCGCCAGACCGCCGCCGTCCATCGGAACGCAGCCGATGTCGGCCACCAGGCGGCGCGCCACGGCCAGCGCGTCCGGGTCGTCCCCGCACAGCGGGACGCCGAGGGGCCGCCCGCCGAACTCCGGCGGCGCCATCCGCCACACCGTGTCGGGGCAGGTGTTGAACGCCTTCACCACCCGCGCCCCGGTCAGGTCGGCGATCCGGCGCGCCGCCGACGGGCCGCCGCCTGTCTTCAGCCGCTCGAACGGCGGCTCCATCGGGTTCGTGCAGTCGAGCAGGACGCGCCCCGCGAGCGGACCCGCCTGGCTCAGGGCGTCCTCGACGCCCTCGTGGGCGACGGCCAGCAGGACCGCCTCCCCGAACTGCGCCGCGTCCCGCAGCGTCCCGCCCTGCGCGCCATGGCCGACGCGTCCCGCCAGCGCGACCGCCTTCTCCGGAGACCGCGCCCCGATCCGCACCTCGTGGCCCTTGCGCGCCCATTGCGTCGCGAGCGCGTCCGCCATGTTCCCCGCGCCCAGCACACCGATCCGCATGACGACCTCCCGTGTCGATTACCGTCGGACGGGACGCTATGCGGTTCGTTCCGCACCAACCGGTGCGTATCGGGAAGGGCAGAATGGACGATCCCGAGTTCGTCGCCGACTGCCAGACGCGGCTCGGCCTCGACCTGCTGTCCGGCACCTGGACGGGCGTCGTGCTGTGGACGCTGCAGGACGGCCCGCTGCGCCCGCGCGAGCTCCAGGACCGGATCGGTGGCATCAGCCACAAGGTGCTCACCGAGACGCTGCGGCGCCTCGAGCACAACGGCCTGGTGGTCCGCCGCCGCTATGCCGAGGCGCCGCCGCGCGTGGAGTACGAGCTGACCGGCCCGGGGCGCGGGATGCTCGAACCGCTGTCCGCCCTGGGCCGGTGGACCGAGCGCTACGCCGCCGACGTCCTCGACGCCCAGGAGCGCGCCGGTTCGGAGAGCGCGCTCAGCGGCCCGTGAACTTCGCCTTGCCCGGGCCCTCCTCCATGAACGACTTCATGCCGTTCTTCTGGTCCTCGGTGGCGAACAGCGCGGCGAACTGCACCCGCTCGATCTCCAGCCCGGTCGCGAGGTCGACCTCCAGCCCGGTGTCGACGGCCTGCTTCGCGGCGCGCAGCGCGATCGCGGGCCCGCCCACGAACGACGCGGCCCACTCCTTCGCCGCCGTGTAGACGCCGGCGTCCGGGACGACCCGGTCCACCAGGCCCATCGCGAGCGCCTCGTCCGCGGCGACGTGCCGCCCGGAGAAGATCAGGTCCTTGGCCTTGGACGGGCCGACGAGCCGCGCGAGCCGCTGCGTGCCGCCCGCGCCGGGGATGATGCCGAGCTGGATCTCCGGCTGCCCGACCTTCGCGCCCTCGCCCGCGACCCGGAAGTCCGCGGTCAGCGCGACCTCCAGCCCGCCGCCGAGCGCGTACCCGGTGATCGCCGCGATGACCGGCTTCGGGATCGCGGCGAGCGCCTTGGTGAAGTCCTGCAGGAGCCGCGAGTGGCCCGCCGCCATCTCCGCGTACGGCATCGGCGCCATCTCCTTGATGTCGGCGCCGGCCGCGAACACCCGCTCCCCGCCGTACAGCACGACCGCCGCGACCTGGTCGTCCTCGGTGACCTCGCGGGCCGCGCCGATCAGCTCCCGCTGCATCTCCGCGTTCAGGGCGTTCATCTTCGGACGGTCCAGCCGGATCGTCGCGACGCCGCCCTCCGTCTCCACCCGCACGAACTCGCCCACGCACGCCTCCAAGATCCTCCGGTCGACCGACGTCCCCGAACCTAACAAGCCCGCTCCGGGGTCCCGCCACGGCGGCCCGGCTGTCGGACCCCACTGGTAGCTTCGGGCCCGGCAGTCACATCGCACGTCACCGGGGGTTCGGATGCTGGTCGCCCATGCCGCCTGGCATGGCGGGGCGCTCTGCGTGTGGGCCGAGCGCACCGGCCCGCACGACCCGCCCGGCGGCGACGCGCACCCGTTCGCGACCCGCGACTTCACCGGGACGTCCTACGAGCCGCTGCTGCGCGGCGCGTTCCGCGTCGAGCTGGCGATGACGCTGCCGACGCACGGCGACCATCCGCTGCCGTCCGCCGAGCTCGGCCCCGAGCCGGTGCCCGGGGAGCCGGAGCTGCGGCCGTGGCGGGTGCCGGCGCTGGTGCTGGAGCCGTTCCCGGCGATGGCGCTGCTCCAGGCCGCCGAGCACAGCGGAGACGTCGTCCCCGGCTCCGACCTGCGGTTCCTGTGCGTCCTCGCGGACGAGGCCGTGCACCTCGCCGGGCGCGGCCAGGTGCTGCCCGCGCTGCTGCGCGAGGACGGCGACCTCGTCGCGCGCTGGCGCCCCGTCCTCGACGACCCGGCCCGGTTCCGGGCGCTGGCCCGCGCGATGCCGGCCGCGTGCCGCGCCGCCGACGGAGGCCGTCCCGCCGCGCAGGTGCTGCGGGAGGCGCTGTCCGGGCTGGTCGACACCGCCGTCCGCGGCGTCGTCCCGCATCCGCTGCTGCCGGCCCGGCGCGGCAAGGTGCCCGACCGGCTGCCGCTCGCCGAACGCTGGGCGGAGGCGCTGACCGGTCCGTCCGCCGAGGTCGCGCGGGAGCCCGGCGACGACCCCGACGAGCTGATCGCGGAGCTGGACGCGTGGGCGGCCGCCGCGCGCCGCCCGTCCGGGCCGCTGCGGGTCTGCTTCCGCCTCGCCGAACCGGGCGCGCAGGAGTTCACCGCCGAACCGTTCCCCGACGAAGAAGAAGAGAATTCCGGCGACGCCTGGCGCGTCGAGTTCGCCCTCCAGGGCACCGACGACCCCAGCCTCTACGTGCCCGCCGCGATGGTGTGGGCGGGCGACGCGACCTCGATCCCCGACGCGGAGGAGACGCTGCTCGCCGGCCTCGGCCGCGCGCTGCGCCTGTTCCCCGACATGGCGCCCGCGCTCGACGGCCCCGCGCCCGCCGAGCTGACCCTCGACACCGCGGGCGCGTTCCGCTTCCTCCGGCGGGCCGCGCCGATGCTGGCCGCCGCCGGGTTCGGCGTCCTGCTCCCCCAGTGGGCGGGCAAGGCCAGGCTCGGCATGAAGCTGACGACCCGCACCGACGATCCCGAGGCGTCCGCCGGCGCCGCCGCGCCGTCCGGCTTCGACCTCAAGGGCATGGTGAAGTTCCGGTGGGACCTCGCCATCGGCGACGAGAGCATCGACGAGGCGGAGCTGGAGGAGCTGGCCCGGCTGAAGACCCCGCTCGTCCGGCTGCGCGGCCAGTGGGTCGAGCTGGACGAGGAGCAACTCGAGGCCGCGCTCGACTTCCTGCGCCACCCGCGCCAGGGCCGCATGCCCGCCGCCGAGGCGATCCGCGCGATCGTCCACGCGGGCGACGACGCGCTCCCGCTGACCGCCGTCGACGCCGACGGCACCTTCGGCGACCTGCTGTCCGGCGAGGCCGACCGCCGCCTCACCCCCATGCGCACGCCCCGGGGATTCAACGGGACGCTGCGCCCCTTCCAGGAGCGCGGCCTCGCCTGGCTGAAATTCCTCGACGGCCTGGGCTTGGGCGCGATCCTCGCGGATTCGATGGGCCTCGGTAAGTGCATCGGCAAGGACGAGTTCGTCCATGTCAACGGGGCTCTCATCAAAGCGAAGGATGTGTGGGCGCGCTATGTGACCGGAATCGATCCCGATGGGGAAGGGCAATGGTCCGTCCCGTCGAAGAGGCTGATGGTCAACTCCATCGCCGAGGACGGGCGCATCGTCACGGCGCCGATCACCCGCCTGTACCGCCAGCACATCCGGGAGAAGGTGCGCGAGGTCACCCTGGACGACGGGAGCAGGATCGTCGTGACCCGGCGCCATCGCCTCATGGGAGTCGATGGTTGGACAAGGGACGTTCGCCCTGGAATGCGGCTCTGCGTACCGGCCCGTCTCCGGCACGACGGCAGTCCGGTCGATCCCGACCTCACGGTGCTCCTGGCCTGGCAGATCGCGGAAGGGTCCGAGGACCCCTACTCGAGCGTGGTCATCACGCAAAAGGACGTGCGGGTACTCCACGACCTGCACAGCCGGCTGCTCAAGATCGCCGAACGTTTCGCTCTCCCCTTGAACGATCCGGCGATCATGCCTTCGGTGAACGCGAAGGCCGCCTACCTGAGGTTCAGCGGAATGCCGTACCGCAGGCTGCTGGAAGAGTACGCCTACCAGTGGGGCAGAAACTCGGCACACAAGCGCATTCCTGACGGCATCGTGTCCGCAGATGACGCGACCGTCCGCCTCTTCCTGCGCCACTACTTCGCGGCCGAGGCTTCGGTCAACCCCCAGGCCCGCGTCGTCGAGATAAGTTCGGCCTCCGTCTGGATCATCCGCCAGCTCAGCGCGATGCTTCGCCGTTTCGGGATCTGGCTGCGCATCACGACCAAGTGGAAGCACGCGACGAATGGGAAGGGCGTCAAGAGGCCTTATCAGGTCGCGCTGATCGGTGGCCACAGCCTGCGCCTGTTCCATGAGCACATCGGCATCGCCGACCCGGCGAAGCAGGCACGGCTGGACGCCATCTGCCGCCTGCCGCACAACACCAACGTCGAGGGCGTTCCGGGGAGCGACCTCCTCCGGCGCGCACGGGAGCTCACCGGTCTCCCGATGCGGCATTTCGGCGTGCGGACCGTTTACTTCTACGGCGGCCAGGAACTGTCCAGGGCAACGGCCCGGGACGCGGTCCAAGGGATGGATCGCATGCTCTCCGGGGAGACGCAGGCCGAGCTCGCGAACCGCACCGGCAACAAGTGGACGGCACGGACCGCCGCCGCCTACGAGAACCTCGACCGGGCCGGGCTGCGAGAGATCCGCGATCTGCTGGACGACCGGGCGTCCCGTGAGGTGTTCTACGCCAAGGTCGTCTCGGTCGAGGAGGTCGACTATGACGGCTATGTCTACGACTTCGAGGTCGCAGGGCACCACAACTACGTGGCCGAAGGCATGCTGTGCCACAACACCGCGCAGACCCTGGCGCTTCTCGCCTCCGAGCGAGAGGACGCCCGTCCAGGGCCGACACTGCTGATCGGACCGATGTCGCTGGTGGGGAACTGGCAGCGGGAGGCGGCGCGGTTCACGCCGAAGCTGCGCGTGTACGTCCACCACGGGACGGGCCGCCATCGCGGCGACGACCTGGTCGAGGCGGCCGCGGCGGCCGACCTCGTGCTGACCACCTACGGGACGGCGGCGCGGGACGCGGAGATGCTCGCGCCCGTCGGCTGGGAGCGGGTCGTCTGCGACGAGGCGCAGGCGCTGAAGAACAGCGGCACGCGGCAGGCCCGCGCGGTACGGAGCATCCCGGCGCGCACCCGGATCGCGCTCACCGGCACGCCCGTCGAGAACCACCTCACCGAGCTCTGGTCGATCATGGAGTTCGCGAACCCGGGGCTGCTCGGGCCGCGCGCGGCGTTCCGGCAGCGGTTCGCGGTGCCGATCGAGAAGGAGGGCGACGAGCGGGCCGCGGTGGCGCTGAAGCGGGCGACGCGGCCGTTCATCCTGCGCCGCCTCAAGACCGACAGGTCGATCATCTCCGACCTGCCGGAGAAGCAGGAGATCAAGGTCTACTGCAACCTGACCACCGAGCAGGCGTCGCTCTACCAGGCCACCGTGGACGACATGCTCGAGCAGATCGCCGAGGCCGACGACAAGCAGCGGCGCGGGCTCGTCCTCGCGACGATGGCCAAGCTCAAGCAGGTCTGCAACCATCCGGCGCACCTGCTGAAGGACGGCTCGCGGCTGCCCGGCCGGTCCGGGAAGCTGGAGCGGCTCGAGGAGATCTGCGCCGAGGTGCTCGAGCAGGGCGAGAAGGCGCTCGTCTTCACCCAGTACGCCGAGTTCGGCTCGATGCTCCAGCCGTACCTGGCGGCCCGGCTGGAGCGGCCGGTGCTGTGGCTGCACGGCGGGACGTCCAAGCAGGCCCGCGACGACCTCGTCCAGCACTTCCAGGGCGACGAGGAGCCGGCGGTCTTCCTGCTGTCCCTCAAGGCCGCCGGCACCGGCCTGACGCTGACCGCCGCGAACCACGTCGTGCACGTCGACCGGTGGTGGAACCCCGCCGTCGAGGACCAGGCCACCGACCGGGCGTTCCGCATCGGCCAGACCCGCAACGTGCAGGTCCGCAAGTTCATCTGCGTCGGGACGATGGAGGAGCGGGTCGACGAGATGATCGAGCGCAAGAAGGCGCTCGCCGAGTCCATCGTCGGCACCGGCGAGGAGTGGCTGACCGAGCTGTCGGTCGCCGAGCTCCGCGACGTCCTGCGGCTCTCGCCCGAGGCGGTGAGCGACTGATGGACGAGGAGGGCGTCCGGGCCCGCACGAAGCGCGGCTCAATCGGTGCGCGGTGGTGGTCGCGGCGCTTCATCGACCTCGTGGAGTCGTTCGCCGACACCGGCCGGCTCTCCCGCGGCCGCACCTACGCGCGCAAGGGCCAGGTGTACGACCTGCGCGTCACCCCCTACGAGGTGACGGCGAAGGTGCGCGGGTCGCGTCCCGAGCCCTACGAGGTGGCCCTCGGGATCGAGGGGATCGGCGCCGCGAGCTGGGTCGCCGCGGAGAAGGAGCTGGCGTCCCGCGCGGTCTTCCGCGCCCGGCTGCTCGCCGGCGAGATGCCTCCGGAGATCGAGTGGGTCTTCGCCGAGCTCGGGCTCGCGCTGTTCCCGGCCACGGCCGCCGACCTGCACCTGATGTGCGACTGCCCCGACTGGGGCGACCCGTGCAAGCACGCCGCGGCCGTCCTGTACCTGCTCGCCGAGGCGTTCGACGACGACCCGTTCCTCATCCTCGAATGGAACGGCCGTGGCCGCGACCGGCTCCTCACCGCGCTGCGCCGCGGCCCGGCCGCCGCGCCCGATCCCCTGGAGATGGAGGACGAGCCGCTGTCGGCGACGGACTTCTGGACGACGCCGTCCGGCCTGGCCCGCCTCCGCGACCGTCCGCCGTCCCCGCCCGTTCCGCCCGGCTTCGTCCTGCAGGTGGCGACGCCGCCTCCGGTGAAGATCCGCCGCCGGCCCCTGACCGACGCCCTCCTCCCCGCCTACGAAGCGTTGAGCGATGGCGGGCCGTCCTCGTCAGGGGACGGCTGAGGGCGGCCCGCGGCGTCAGCCGTAGTGGCGGCCGGTGCAGCCGATCTCGCCGGCGAGGGTGGCGCAGATGCCGAGCAGGCCGACGATCTCCGCGTAGTCGGCGGAGGTGAACTCGGTGACGCGGGGCGCGGTCAACGTGACGCCCGGGATGAGCGAGCAGGACTGGGCGATCGACGTGGTGTTCCAGTCGATGGCCAGGGTGTACGGGGACGGGAGCGCGAGCGGGCGCCAGCCGGAGGGGTCGCGCAGCGACCGCAGCGCCGCCTCGTAGATCATCTCCTGGGCGCGCGCGGGCGGGACCAGCTCGGCGGCGTAGCGGTCGTGGCCCGCCTTGACGGCGACGGTGGGGACGTCGCCGAGGACGTCGCGCGCCTCGACGCAGGCGGCCTCGTCGCCCGCGACGAGCCCGACGGGGACGCCGAGCGAGCCCGCATAGCCCGCCATCAGCCGGATCTCCCCTGCGACCTCCCCGTTCAGGTACAGGTCCTGGATCTCGCGGCCCATCCACGTGTGGTTGAGGACGCCGCGTTCGGCGCCGGCGCGCGCGTGGTAGCCGACGTACAGGGCGACGTCGAAGGAGGCGTCCAGGCCCTCGCCCATCCGCATCGCCATGTGCGGCCCCCGGATGAGCGTGCAGCGCTCGTCGATCAGGTCGGCGCGCAGGTTCTTGCCGCGGCCGTGCGAGTCGGTGACGACGACCTGGTCGGCGCCGGCGTCGAACGCGGCGCGGACCGCGGCGTTGGCGTCCGCCGTCATCAGCTCGCAGCCGCGCTCGTAGCCGCGCCCGCCGGCGCGCATCTCCTCGGGGTCGGTGAGCCCGGAGACGCCTTCCATGTCGACCGAAACGAAGACCTTCATGGGCTCATCGTGTCAGGCGGGGAGCGTGGCGCGGACGGTGAAGCCGCCGCCGGGGCGGGGCGCGGCGTCGAGGGCGCCGCCCAGCGCCTCGGCGCGGTCGCGCATGCCGCGGATCCCGGAGCCGGTGCCGGCGGTGGCGGGCGCGGGGGCGCCGCCGCCGTCGTCCTCGACGGTGACGGTGACGTCGCCGTCGCCGTAGCGGACGCGGACGACGGCGGACGAGGCGCCGGAGTGCCGGGTCACGTTGGTGAGGGCCTCCTGGACGATCCGGTACGCGGCGCGGTCGGCGTCCGGGGGCAGGGGCCGGGGCGTGCCCTCGGTCTCGGTGCGGACGGTGAGGCCGGCGGCGGTGGTGCCGGCGGTGAGCTCGTCCAGGCGGGCGAGGCCGGGCGGGGCGTCCGCGAGGGGGCCGTCCACCTGGCGGAGCACGCCGAGGGTGGCGCGCAGCTCGCGGAGGCTGTCCTTGCTGGCGTCCTTGATGGCGGTGAGCGCCTCGCCGGCCCGGCCGGGCTCGCGCTGCAGGACGTGGAGCGCGGCGGTGGCCTGGACATGGATCAGCGAGATGTTGTGGCCGAGCGCGTCGTGCAGCTCGCGGGCGATGCGGAGCCGCTCCTCGATGGCGCGGCGGCGGGCCTCCGCCTCGCGGGAGCGTTCGGCGGCGGCGAGGCGGCGTTCGGCCTCGCGCAGGTAGGCGCGCCGGTTGCGGGCGAAGCCGCCGATGGCGATGACGGCGACGAACCAGCCGGCGAGAAGGAACGTCGCGGCGTCGGCGAGGTGGTTGACCTGGTCGGCGTCGTTGCCGTAGAGGGTGGCGCCCATCGCGACGGCGGCGAGCGCGGAGGCGCTCACGAGGTGCCCTTCGGCCGCCGCGGTGTAGAGCGCGATGACGAAGGTCATGATGATCGGGCCGTCCGGCTCGGTGAGCGGGTAGTACAGGGCGCAGGCGACGAAGGTGACGAGCGCCACGGTGCGGGGACGGCTGCGGCGGAAGGCGAGCGCGCCGCAGGCGATCGCGAGCAGCGCCCAGCCGTAGAACGGGAGCATGCCCCGGTCCAGCGCGTAGGCGGCGATCAGCGCGATCGCGGCCAGGACGGCGAAGCACGCGGCGGCGAGCAGCGCGTCGGCGCGGCGGCCGCGCGGCCACCGGAGCCCGGAGGCGGCGCGGTCCCGGCTGAGGGCTGGTGCGCGCACGGCTCCATCCTGCCAGTCCGTCCTGCGCGGTTCCGAGGCTTGCGACCCTGCGACGCGATGTAGTACTTCTACTATCAACAGAAGCACTGTTGCGGTGAACGATCGAAGTTCCCGTACGGAGGAGGTGCGCATGACCGGTCCGGTGATCCGGACGCGCGGCCTGCGGATGCGCTACGGCCGCACCGAGGTGCTGCGCGGCGTCGACCTGGAGGTCGGGGCGGGCGAGGTGGCGGCGCTGCTCGGCCCGAACGGCGCGGGCAAGACGACCACGATCGAGATCCTGGAGGGGTTCCGGCGCCGCACGTCCGGCGAGGTGCGGGTGCTCGGCGCCGACCCCGGCACGGGCGGCGCGGCGTGGCGGGCGCGGCTCGGGATCGTCCTGCAGGACTGGCAGGACCATCCGCGCTGGGGCGTCCGGCAGCTGCTGGAGCACATCGCCGGCTTCTACGACCGGCCGCGCGACCCCGACGAGCTGCTCGAGGTCATGGGGCTGACGGCGCAGGCCGGGCAGACGGCGGCGCGGCTGTCGGGCGGGCAGCGCCGCCGGCTGGACGTCGCGCTCGGCATCGTCGGGCGGCCGGAGGTGCTGTTCCTGGACGAGCCGACCGCCGGGTTCGACCCGCGGGCGCGCAGCGACTTCCACGAGCTGGTCGGGCGGCTCGCCCGCGAGGACGGCATGACGATCCTGCTGACCACGCACGACCTCGCGGAGGCCGAGCGGCTCGCGGACCGCATCGCGATCCTGGTGCGGGGCGAGGTCACGGTGAGCGGCACCCCGTCCGGGCTGGCGTCGGTCGTGCAGGCCGCGTCGGAGGTGCGGTGGCTGGAGGACGGCGCGCCCCGCGCCGAGCGGACGCCGGACCCGTCGCGGCTGGCGTACGAGCTGCACCGGCGGTTCGGCGGCCCGGTCCCGGGCCTGGAGATCCGGCGGCCGACGCTGGAGCAGAGCTACCTGAACCTGGTCGGCGGCGCCGAGTCCGCCGCGACCGGAGCGAGCGCGGGCGCGGAGAGGACGGCGGCGTGAACACCAGGACGATCCGGATGGGGGTCCGGCGCGGCTGGGCCGAGCACGTCCACTCGCTGAAGAACCGGCGCGAGCTGCTGACCGGCGTCGTCGCGACGGTCGGCGTCTTCGTGCTGATGGTCCGCTGGCAGGGCGGCCACGACGCGCAGGGCACGCACGTGTCGGAGGGGCTGCTGCTCGCGGCCGGGTTCGTCGCGTTCTGCGTGTTCTCGACCGGGCTGTTGAACCTCGCCATGATGATCGCTGCGGACCGGGAGGAGGGCACGCTGCTGCGGCTGCGGACGGTCCCGGGCGGCGTCCCCGCCTACGTCGTCGGCCGGGCCGTCTCGGTGCTGCTGCAGATCCTCATGTACGTGGTGCTGATGCTGGTCGCGGGCGTGGCGATGGCGGGGTTGGACCTGCCGTCCGACCCCGGGCGGTGGCTGACGCTGCTGTGGGTGCTGGCGCTCGGGACGCTCGCGGTCGTCCCGTTCGGCGCGGCGCTCGGCACGCTGCTGCCGGGCCCGCGCAACGCCGCGAGCGTCCTGTCCCTGCCGGTGATGGGCCTGATGATCATCTCCGGGGTGCTGTTCCCGGTGACGTCGCTACCGGAGCCGGTGCGGTGGGTCGCGCAGGCGTTCCCGCTGTACTGGGAGGGGCTCGGGCTGCGGTCGGCGTTCCTGCCCGACGCGATGCTCGCCGGGGAGATCGGCGGGAGCTGGCGCCCGCTGGAGACCGCCGGGGTGCTCGGCGCGTGGGCCGCCGCCGGACTGCTCGTCGCGCCGTGGCTGCTGCTGCGGGCGACGCGGCGGGAGTCGGGGGCGCGGCTGGCCGCCCGCCGCGAGCGCCGGGCCGCCCAGGGCGCGTTCTGACCTCCGGGTGCGGGAGACTGTGCCGGTGGCGGACGGCAAGGCGGACAAGGAGCACGTCCACAACCGGATCGCGGTGCTGCGCGCCGAGCGGGGCGTGTCGCGCCGGGAGCTGGCGACGGCGCTCGGCGTCCACTACCAGACGATCGGCTACCTGGAGCGCGGCGAGTACAGCCCGAGCCTGCACCTCGCGCTGCGGATCGCCGCGTTCTTCGAGGTGCCGGTCGAGGTCGTGTTCTCGCTGACGCCGTTCCCCCGGCTGGGGAGCGCCTGATGGGCGAGGGAGGGAAGCCCCGGATGTGGGAACGGTGGACGTCGCACCGCGAAGAGGTGCTGCAGTCCGACCTGATGTGGTCCTGGTACGCGACGCGGAGCCGGCGGCGCGCGCTCGCCGCCGCCGGGCTGGCGGGCCTGGCCATGATCTGGGCCGGGACGGTCGTGTCGTGGCATCTCGCGCCGAGCGACACCGCCATGTGGGTGACGATCACCCTGCTGGGCGTGTCGGTGGTGACGACGGTCCCGGTGATCGGAGCGCTGAACGTCGCGACGCGCGGGACGATGTCGCTGGCGGAGAGCCGGCTCGACGAGCGGCAGGTCGCCGAGCGGCTGCGCGCCTTCACGGTCGCGCACCGGATCATGCTCGCGGTGCTCGTCGCGGTCGTGGTCGCGGTGCTCGCCGCCGACACCGAGCACGTCCCGATGGCGGCCGTCGTGGTCGGCGTCATCGCGCTGTTCGAGACGCACATGCTGCTGCCCGTCCTCGTCGCCGGATGGCGGATGCCGGACCCGCCGCCCGACGACGAGGAGGACGAGGAGGACGCGAGCGCCGGCTAGCGCAGGTCGCCGTTCGTCATGCCGTGCGGCGCCGGCGGCAGCGCGACGAGCCCCATCTCGGCCCGCGTCGACAGCATCGGATGGCTCGGCACGACCCGGACCCCGTACCCGAACGCGCCGCTGCGCCCGAGCGGGACCTCGCCGGTGCAGCGCAACCGCCCGTCGCCCGCCGGCTCCGCGCCGCCCAGGTCGAGGTAGGCCGGGTCGATCAGCGCGTCGGCGTCGTCCACCCGGCCGTAGGCGACCTCGACGGCGACGTCGTCGGGGTCGAGGCCGCCGAGCGCGACGACGGCCTTCACCGTCAGCAGCGCCCCGACCTGCGGGCTCTCCCCGCCGTCGGTCTCGACGTGCTCGACGGCGACGCCCGGCCACGCCTTCGCGACCCGCTGCTTCCAGCCGGCCAGCGCGCGGGCGCCCGCGTACTTGTCGGCGACCATCTCCCGCTCGGACGCGGCCGCCGGGGTGTACAGGTCCAGCACGTAGTCGCGGAGCATCCGGCTCGCCAGCACCTTCGGGCCGAGCGTGGCGATGGTGTGCTTCACCATCTCCAGCCAGCGGCGCGGCAGCCCGGCCGAGTCGCGGTCGTAGAAGGTGACCGAGACGTGGTCCTCGATCAGCTCGTACAGCGCGCCGGCCTCCAGCTCGTCGCGCCGGTCGGGGCTGGACAGGCCGTCGGCGGACGGGATCGCCCAGCCGTTCTGCCCGTCGTACCACTCGTCCCACCAGCCGTCCCGGATGGACAGGTTCAGCCCGCCGTTCAGGGCCGCCTTCATCCCGGACGTGCCGCACGCCTCCAGCGGCCGCAGCGGGTTGTTCATCCACACGTCGCAGCCCTGCACCATGAGCCGCCCGAGCGCCATGTCGTAGTCGGGCAGGAACACGATGCGGTGCCGGACGTCCTCCCCGTCGGAGAACCGGACGATCTCCTGGATGAGCCGCTTGCCGCCTTCGTCGGCAGGGTGCGCCTTCCCGGCGATGACGATCTGGACGGGCCGGTCCGGGTCGAGCAGGATGCGGCGGAGCCGGTCCGGGTCGCTCATCATCAGCGTGAGCCGCTTGTACGACGGGACGCGCCGCGCGAACCCGATGGTCAGCACGTTCGGGTCGAGGGCGTCGTCGATCCAGGACATCTCGGCCTCGCTGGCGCCGCGCTGCCGCCACGACTCGCGGAGCCGGCGCCGCGCGTCCAGCACGAGCCGCTCGCGGAGCACGCCGCGGATCCGCCAGATCTCGCTCTCCGGGACGTCGCGGACCTCCTCCCAGCCGCGTCCGGACGCCATCAGCGCCGGGATCTCGCGGGCGGCGAGGTCGAGGACCTCCCGCGCCACCCACGTGCCGGCGTGGACGCCGTTGGTGATGGACCCGATCGGGACCTCGGCGGTGTCGAAGCCGCCCCACAGGCCGCCGAACATCTCGCGGCTGACCTCGCCGTGCAGCTCGCTGACGCCGTTGACGCGCTGCGCCAGCCGCATCCCCATGACGGCCATGTTGAACACGGTGCGGTCGCCGCCCGGGTAGTCCTCGGCGCCGAGCGCGAGGACGCGTTCGGCGGGGACGTACGGGTCCTCGTTGGCGCCGCCGAAGTACCGGGCGATCAGCTCGCGCGGGAACCGGTCGATGCCGGCGGGGACGGGGGTGTGCGTGGTGAACACCGTGCCCGCGCGGGTCGCCTCCAGGGCCTCGTCGAACGTCAGGGCCTGCTCGGACACCAGCTCGCGGATGCGTTCGACGCCGAGGAACCCGGCGTGCCCCTCGTTGGTGTGGAACACCTCGGGCGCCGGGTGGCCGGTGATGCGGCAGTACGCGCGGATGGCGCGGACGCCGCCGATGCCGAGCAGCATCTCCTGCAGCAGCCGGTGGTCGCCGCCGCCGCCGTAGAGCCGGTCGGTGACGTCGCGGGCGGCCGGGTCGTTGTCCTCGACGTCGGAGTCCAGCAGCAGCTGCGGGACGCGGCCGACCCGCGCCAGCCACACCTGCGCGTGCAGCTCGCGGGCGCCCGCGCCGTGCTCGGCGGGGCCGCGCACGCCGCCGTGGTCGTCGTCGCCGTCGCCGCGCCCCGCCCCGCCCGGGGGCAGGCCGATCGCGACGCGGACCGGGGTCCCGTCGGCCTCGCGCAGCAGGGTCAGCGGCAGCCCGTTCGGGTCGATCGGCGGGTAGCGCTCCAGCTGCCAGCCGTCCGGCGACAGCGACTGGGAGAAGTACCCGTGCCGGTACAGCAGCCCGACGGCGATGATCGGGACGCCGAGGTCGCTGGCGGTCTTCAGGTGGTCGCCGGCCAGGATGCCGAGGCCGCCGGAGTACTGCGGCAGCGCCGCGGTGATCCCGTACTCGGGCGAGAAGTAGGCGATGGACGACGGGGCGCCGGACAGCGACTGGTACCAGCGCGGGGCGGTCAGGTACTCGTGCAGGTCCTCGGCCGTGTCCTGGAGCCGGCGCAGGAAGCGCCGGTCCTCGGCGAGCTGCGCCAGCCGCTCGGGCGCGACCTCGCCGAGCAGCCGGACCGGGTCGTGGTGGACGGCCTCCCACAGCGCAGGGTCCACGGCGCGGAACAGGTCCAGCGTCTCGTGGTGCCACGACCAGCGCAGATTGAGGACGAGCTCCTCGAGCTGCCGGAGCGGCTCTGGAAGGACGGTGCGGACCGTGAATCGTCGGATTGCCTTCACGCAACGTCACGCTATGCAATGCGCCGCGGCGGCGCGACAGCCGGGCGGGGTTTCGTCACCTCGCGGATCGGTCGGCCGCGAGCGCCCGGACGCGCAGGAACGCCGACGCCGTAAGGGCTCCCGCCGCCACGCCGATCGAGTTGTACGCCATGTCACCGGGATCGCATTCGCGTCCTGGATCAAGAGTTTGCAGGAATTCGACCAGAACGAACCCCGCCGAGAAGACCGCGGGCGCGGCGACGGGGCGCCGCGACACCAGCACCCCCAGGAAACCCAAAGGTACCCATAAGGCAACATTCATGACGTCCTCCAGGCCGCGCGACCCGAAGATCCGCAGCGACCAGGCGACGTCGGACACCGGGGTCGCGACGCAGTGCTCCAGCCGGCCGCCCGCGCCCGCCGCGACGGTCGCCGGCAGCGTGATCGCCAGCACCAGGCCCGTCCACGCGAGCAGCGCCAGCGCGGGCAGCGGCGGCCACCCCGTCCGCCGCACGACCGGCCGCCACAGCAGCGCCACCGCCGCCGCGAGCAGCGCCCACAGCACCAGCGGCCGCACCAGCTCCATCGGCACATGATCGGGCACGCCGGTTCAACGATCCGCCGCGCCGCCGAGTTCGCGCCCTGGGTCAGACCAGGTCCTTCTTGTAGAAGAGGTTGGCCTGGCGGGCGCCGGACGAGCCGGAGGCAAACCCGAGGAACAGCCGGAGCTGCGAGCCCGCCTTGTAGATCGCGAGGCCCTCGGGCTCCCGGTAGCTCAGCGTCGAGCCCGCCTGGGTGAACACCGGCTTGCCGACGACCTTGCCGGTGTTGAGGTCGACGGCGGAGATGTAGGAGTTGCCGGGCTTCGGGTTGGACGCGCTATAGGCCGTCCCGTTGAACAGGTACAGGTACCGCCCGTACAGCGTGTAGCCCTGGAAGTCGGGCTTGACGGTGGCGGGCTGGGCGATGTCGACGAGCTTCGCGCCGTAGTTGCGCGCCTTGACGTCCGACAGCTTCCAGACCGCGATACGGAACTGGCCGCCCTTCTTGTACCGCATCGCGAGCCGGTCGTTGATCGGGTCGATCGCCGGGGTCGCGTTGGACTGCCCTGACACTGGCGTGTACTTGGTGAGCGCGGACGACGTGTTCGTCACGGTGCCCATGTTGACGAACTTGAAGCGGGCGAGGTTCTTGCCGCGCGTCGTCGTCTTGCCGGTGGAGTCGGTGAACTTCTCCGCGTCCGTCTCCGTCCACAGGTAGGCGGACGAGCCGGACGGCTCCACGCCGATCGAGACGCCGTGCCCGAAGCCCTTGAGGTGCATGTAGCCGAGCTTCTTGCCGGAGAAGTCGAGCTGGGTGACGGTGAGGTCGCCGCGCGCCTCGGAACCGGACGCGCCGGACACCTGCGCGACGTAGAGGCGCTTGTGCGCCGCGTCGAACGCGAACGACTGCATGACGGTGCCGTCCTGCAGGTTCTTGTGCCGCCACAGGTCGTAGGACGGCTTGCCGAGGTCGAAGCGCTGGGACGAGGGGAGGCTCGCCGCGAGCGCCGCGTTGAGGCGCGCCGTCGTGCCGCGCGCCGCGCCGTCGCCGTGCGCCGAGCACGCGCCCAGGGCGAGCGCCCCGGCCATCGCCGCCGTCCCCGCCTTCGCCGCCGTCCCCGCCTTGCCGCCCGCGATGGGCTTCGCCGGTCGCCGCATACCCGTCACTCCCCGTCCCGCCGGTCTTGATCGAGCGGCACGACCGTACCGGGCGGGGCGGTCCGGCGTCCGCGGAACGCCGTCCGGGACGCCGGGAAAAGATCGTTCCGGGGCGGTCGCTGAGCGTTGCCGGGATGGTCGCGCAAAGTTATCGGAAACTCGATGACGGTTCGCGCCGCTTCCCGGGCATGGACGTTTCGGAAGTCTCGAACGGGTAGGGGATGCCACATGCAGGTCGAGTCCGGAACCTCCACGATCACCGGTATTCCGAGGCTCGGGCGGATCCCGATCCTGGACGTCGCGCCGGTGGTCGGCGGCGGGCGGTGGCCGGCGAAGGCCGTGGTGGGCGAGACGGTCGAGGTGTCGGCGACGGTGTTCCGGGAGGGGCACGAGATGCTCGGCGCGGCGGTCGTGCTGCGCGCGCCGGACGGCATGGAGCAGCCGGGCGAGCCGATGACCGAGGTCGGCGTGGGACTCGACCGGTGGGCGGCGCTGGTGACGCCGGACCGGATGGGCGAGTGGTCGTTCCGGGTCGAGGCGTGGGGCGATCCGATCGCGCACTGGTGGCACGACACGCAGATCAAGGTCCCGCGCGGCCAGGACGTGGAGCTCATGCTCGCCGAGGGGGCGCGGCTGTTCGCGCGCGCGGCGGAGGCGCTGCCGAGCAAGGACCGCCCGACCCTGACCAGGCTCGCCAAGCGCCTCGGCGATGAGACGATCCCGGTCGGCGACCGGATGGAGGCGGCGGCCGATCCCGATGTGGCGGACGTGCTGGAGCGGCATCCGCTGCGGGACCTGCTGACGGTGTCGGACTGGTACCCGCTGGTGGTGCACCGGCAACGCGCCCTGTACGG
>NZ_JBEZJL010000137.1:0-17199 GCF_040651755.1 Actinomadura sp. NPDC048394
GCGTAGCGACGCCGAAGGCGCCCTTGACTTTGGAGGGGCGGCCCCGTACGCAAGCGCCACCCCACCACCCGAACACCCCTCTTGCCGATGCCCCCGAACCCCCCCTCTCGTCGAGGCACCCGAACACCCCTCTGCCCCACCGCCAACGGCTAACCGCGAACTCCACCGCCAATCGCCAACCGCTAACCGAACACCACCACGAACTGCCCACCACGAACTGCCCACCGCGAACGCCACACCGAATCGCCCGCTGCAAAACACCTGCTGCGAACTGCTGCCGCTGCGAACGGCCAGGGAACGTTTACCGCGAACACCGGCTACACAACCGCGTCCGCCGCTACTGCCGCTTTACCGGAGTTACTCGTCGTCGCGGTCGGAGCCTGTTGTTACGGCTACGACGTCGGGGAGTTCGCTCAGGACGGCGGTGAGGTCGGGAATGGATCCGGGGCCTTCGAGGACGAGGGTGACGACGGCGTTCCAGCGGCCCCGGCGTCGCTGCGCGTTCTCGTCGCGGTCGCGGCGTTCGTCGCGGCCGGGGTCGGAGTCGTCCGGCAGGTATTCGCGTTCCACATTGACTTCGAGGACGGCGAATCCACGCTGGGTGCATTCGACGAGGACGCGGCGGAGGGCGCCGCGGCCGTCGCGGTAGATCAGGCGCATACGGGTCTGGTCGGCGGGCCGGAACCGGTCGAGCGGCAGCCGCCGGGTGAGCGAGCTCAGCCCGTACACGACGAGGAAATGCCCGGCGGTGCCCACGATCGCGAGGAGCCACAGCCCGCCGCCCGCGGCCATGCCGACGGCGGCGGTCACCCAGACGACGGCGGCGGTGGTGAGGCCGCGGACGGCGTCGCGTCGGACGAAGATGAGGCCGCCGCCGATGAAGCCGATGCCGGAGACGATCTGCGCGGCGACGCGGGACGGGTCGAACGCGACGGGCCCGGGGGCGTGCTGGAAGCCGTACTTGCTGACCAGCATGAACAGGGCGGCGCCGACGCCGACGAGGGTGTGCGTGCGCAGGCCGGCGCTCTTGTTGCGCACGCCCCGTTCGAGGCCGATGCTTGCGGAGAGCACGAGGGCGAGTAACAGTTCGCCGATCTGGACGAGTCCTTGGCCTGCCAGCACGTGTTCCTCCCGGTTCCGGATCCGACGTCCCGCGGCGGCCGCCCCAGCCGATGCCGCCCCGCGCGTGCCGCGTCCCGCGGCGGCCGCCCCGGCGGGGGCCGGGGCGGCGGGGCGGCGGGTCAGGTGGCGGTGGGGAAGGCGAGTTCGCCGGCGGTGGACGCGGCGTGCGGCTCCGGCCACCGGGTCGTGACGGCCTTGGCGCGGGTGTAGAAGCGGACGCCTTCCGGCCCGTGGATGTGGGTGTCGCCGAACAGGGACGCCTTCCAGCCGCCGAAGGAGTAGAACGCCATCGGCACCGGGATGGGCACGTTGACGCCGACCATGCCGACGTGGACGGCGCGCTGGTAGCGGCGGGCCGCCTCGCCGGACGAGGTGAAGATCGCGGTGCCGTTGCCGTGCGGGTTGGCGTTGACGAGGGCGATGGCCTCGTCGAGGCTGCGGGCGCGCAGCACGATGAGGACGGGCCCGAAGATCTCCTCGGTGTAGGCGGGCAGGTCGGTGGCGACGTCGTCGAGCAGGCACGGCCCGAGGAAGTAGCCGGGCCCGGGGCGCCCCCGTCCGTCGACGACGATCTTGGCGCCGGCGGCCTGCGCGGCGTCGACGTGGCCGGTGACGCGGCGCAGGGCGTCCGCGCTGATCAGCGGGCCCATGTCGGAGCCGGGGTCGGTGCCGGGACCGATCCTGACGGCGCGGGCGCGGTCGGCGAGCCGCGCGACGAGGGGGTCGGCGGCCTCGCCGACGGCGACGACGACGGAGATCGCCATGCAGCGCTGCCCGGCGGAGCCGTAGGCGGCGGAGGTGATCTGGTCGGCGGCGTGGTCGAGGTCGGCGTCGGGGAGGACGACGGCGTGGTTCTTGGCGCCGCCGAGGGCCTGGACGCGCTTGCCGGCGGCGGTGGCGGTCTCGTGGACGTGCCGGGCGACGGGCGTGGACCCGACGAACGACACGGCGGCGACGTCCGGGTGCCGGATGAGGGCGTCGGCGGTCTCGCGGTCGCCGTTGAGCACGTTGAAGACGCCGTCCGGCAGCCCGGCCTCGGCGTACAGGTCGGCGATCAGCGCGGACGCGGACGGGACGCGCTCGCTCGGCTTGAGCACGAACGTGTTCCCGGTCGCGATCGCGACCGGGTGCATCCACAGCGGCACCATGACCGGGAAGTTGAACGGGACGATCCCCGCGCACACACCCAGCGGCTGCCTGAACGAGTACGCGTCGACGCCGGAGGAGACCTGGTCGGAGTACTCGCCCTTGAGGGCAGACGGGATGCCGCAGGCGAACTCGACGACCTCGCGGCCCCGGACGATCTCGCCGCGCGCGTCGTCGAGGACCTTGCCGTGCTCGGCGGTGATCAGCCGGGCGAGGTCGTCCTCGTGCCGTTCGAGGAGGTCGCGGAAGGCGAACATAATGCGGGCGCGGCGGGCCTGCGAGACGTCCTGCCAGGCCTGGAAGGCGCGCGCGGCGGCGCCGACGGCGGCGTCCACCTCGGCGGCGCGGCCGAGGACGACCTCACCGGCCTGCTCGCCGGTCGCGGGGTCGTGCACGGGGGCGGTGGCGCCTCCGCCGACCTCGACACCGCCGATCCGGTGCTGAATCAGGCTCATGATTTCCTTTCACGGGTAGCGGCGCCGGCCTCACAGGTAGCGGCGCCGGCCTCACAGGTAGCGGCGCTGGGCCTTCTTGGCGTCGTCGTAGCGGGCGCGGGCGTCGCGGGTGGCGGCGCGCCGCGACGTCTCGGCGACGGGGACGTCCCACCAGGCGTCGCTGCCGGGGGCGGGGGCGAGCGGGTCGGTCTCGACGTGGACGACGGTGGTGCGGGGCGAGGCGGCGGCCTTGCGGAGGGCGGCGCGGAACTCGTCGGCGCCGGTGGCGCGCAGGACGTCGGCGCCGAGGCTGGCGGCGTTGGCGGCGAGGTCGACGGGGATGGGTTCGCCGTCGAGGCCGGCGCCGGGGACGCGGACGCGGTGCCGGGTGCCGAACCGGTCGGCGCCGACGCTCTCGGAGAGGTTGCCGATCGACGCGTACCCGTGGTTCTGGACGAGGACGACGACGAGCTTGATCCCCTCGGCGACGGCGGTGGTGAGCTCCTGCGCCATCATCAGGTACGACCCGTCGCCGACCATGACGTACACCTCGCGGGACGGGTCGGCCATCTTCACGCCGAGCCCGCCGGCGATCTCGTAGCCCATGCAGGAGTAGCCGTACTCGACGTGGTAGCCCTTGCGGTCGCGGGTACGCCACAGCCGGTGCAGGTCGCCGGGCATCGACCCGGCCGCGCACACCACGACGTCACGCGGCCCGGACTCCTCGTTGACGATGCCGATGACCTGCGACTGCGCGGGCAGGGCGCCGTTGTCGAACCCGTACGCGCCGTCGACGACGGCGTTCCACCGGGCCGTCAGGTCCCGCGCGTCGTCCCGGTGCGCGTCCGGGACGGTCCAGCCGGCGAGTGCCGCGTCCAGCGCGGTGAGCGCCTCCCGCGCGTCGGCGACGACGGTGAGGCCGCCGAGCTTGAACGCGTCGGCGCGGGCGACGTTGACGTTGACGAACCGCACGTCCGGGTGGGCGAACAGGCTGTGCGAGGCCGTGGTGAAGTCGCTGTAGCGGGTGCCGATCCCGACGACGACGTCGGCGTCGCGGGCGAGCGCGTTGGCGGCGGTCGAGCCGGTGGCGCCGATCGCGCCGACGGCGGACGGGTGGTCCCAGGGCAGCGCGCCCTTCCCGGCCTGCGTCTCCGCGACGGGGATGCCGGTGCGTTCGGCGAACGTCCGCAGCGCGTCGGTGGCGCCGGAGTAGATGACGCCGCCGCCCGCCACGATCAGCGGACGTTCGGCCGACCGCAACACCGCGCACGCGTCGTCGAGATCGCGAGCCTCCGGCAGCGGACGCGGGATCCGCCACACGCGCCGCGCGAACAGCTCCTCAGGCCAGTCGTACGCCTCGGCCTGCACGTCCTGCGGCAGCGACAGCGTGACCGCGCCGGTCTCCACCGGATCGGTGAGCACGCGCATCGCCGCCATCAGCGCACTGGGCAGTTGCTCAGGACGGTTGATGCGGTCCCAATACTTCGACACCGGCTTGAAGCAGTCGTTGACGGACGCGTCGTAAGACCACGCGTCTTCCAATTCCTGCAGCACCGGATTGGCGACCCGCCCGGCGAAGATGTCACCCGGCAGCAACAGCACGGGCAGCCGGTTGATGGTCGCCAAGGCCGCACCCGTCACCATGTTCGTCGCACCAGGCCCGATGGACGTCGTGCACGCGAAAGTCGACAACCGGTCGTTCATCCGCGCGAACCCCGACGCCGTATGCACCATCGCCTGCTCGTTACGGGCCATGTAGTACGGCATCTCCTCGCCGTACTCCAGCAGCGCCTGCCCGATCCCCGCGACGTTCCCGTGCCCGAAGATGCCGAAGCAGCCCGGGAAGAACCGCTGTTCCTCGCCGTCGCGCTCCGACCACTGCGCCGCCAGGAAGCGCACCAGCGCCTGCCCGACCGTCAACCTCATCGTCTTCTCCTTCACAGCGCCCCCCTCACAAAGCGACCCCTCACAAAGCGACCCCTCACAAAGCGACCCCTCACAAAGCGACCCCTCACCAAGCGGCCCCCTCACCAAGCGGCCCGGCTCACAGCGCGTCGACGGCCGCGTCGACGGCGCCCGCGACGTCGCCGTCCCGCGGGTACAGCAGCGACCGGCCGACGACCAGCCCCCGCACCGTCGGCAGCCGCAGCGCCCGCCGCCACCCGTCCAGCGCGGCGCGCGGGTCGTCGGCGACCTCGCCGCCCAGCAGCAGCGCGGGCAGCGTCGACGCGGCCATCACCCGTTCCATGTCCGGGACGACCGGGACCTTCAGCCACGTCCGCGCCGACGTGGTGCCGAGCGCGGACGCGATCGACACGGCCCGGATCATCGCCTCCGGCGTCAGCACGTTGCGGACGCGGCCGTCGACGCGGCGGGAGATGAACGGCTCCACCATCGCCATCAGCCCGTGCCCGGCGAGCGCGGACACCGCCCGCGCGCAGCCCTCCAGGGTGTCGGCGGTGGCGGGGTCGTCGTCGTCCACCCGCAGCAGCACCTTGCCGCCGTCCAGCCGGGACGCCGCGACCGCGTCCGCGCTGTAGGCGGTGAACCGGTCGTCGATCTCGAAGGACGCGCCGGCGAGGCCGCCGCGGTTCATCGAGCCGATCACGACCTTGCCGTCCAGCACGCCGAGGAGCAGCAGGTCCTCGACGACGTCGGGGGCGGCGAGCACGCCGTCCACGCCGGGGCGGTCGAGCGCCGTGCAGAGCCGGTCGAGCAGGTCGCCGCGGTCGGCCATGGCGTAGGGGTCGGCGCCGGCGGCGAGCGCGCCGCGCGCCGGATGGTCGGCGGCGACGATCATCAGCCGTCCGGTGGCGCCGGCGGGGGCCGGGCGCCGGGGACGGCGTGCCGCGGCCTCGGCGATCGCCTCGGGCCGCTGCACCCGCGTCTCCGTCAGCGCGGCGATCCGCGAGCGCGCCGAGGACTCCGCCTGCGTGTCCACGCTCATGCGGGCACCCCGTCCAGGAGCGCCGCGACCTCGCCGTACTCCGGCATGGCGGCGGCGCAGGCGAGCCGCGACGCGACGACCGCGCCGGCGGCGTTGGCGAACGCGACGGTCCGCGCCAGGTCCCAGCCGGACAGCAGGCCGTGGCAGAGCGCGCCGCCGAACGCGTCGCCCGCGCCGAGGCCGTTGACGACCTCGACCGGTACGGGCGGCGCCTCCACGATCTCGCCGTCCGCGCCGACCGCGAGGACGCCGCCGGGGCCGCGCTTGACGACGGCGAGCCGGACGCCCCGGTCGAGCAGCGCGCGGGCGGCCCGCATCGGGTCGGACTCGCCGACGGCGACCTCGCATTCGGCGAGGTTCCCGACGGCGACCGTCGCGTGTTCGAGGGCCTCGCCCGCCCAGCGGGACGCCTCGGCCGCCGACTCCCAGAACATCGGCCGGTAGTCCAGGTCGAGGACGGTCAGCGCGCCGCGCGGCCTGGCGCCGAGCGCGGCCAGCGTCGCGGTCCGGGACGGCTCGGCGCACAGCCCGGTCACCGTCGCCCACAGCACCCCGGCCGTCCCGATCGCGGCGAGGTCCAGCTCTCCGGCGCGGATCTCCAGGTCGGGGGCCTTGGGGAAGCGGTAGAAGTACAGCGGGAAGTCGTCCGGCGGGAACAGCTCGCAGAACGTGACGGGCGTCGGCAGGCCGGGGACGTCCGCGACGAACCGGGCGTCCACCCCGTACTCGGCGAGCGCGCGGCGGACGAACCGGCCGAACGGGTCGGCGCCGGTCCGGGTGATGACGGCGGCGCGGCGCCCGTACCGGGCCGCCGCGACCGCGACGTTGGTGGCGCTGCCGCCGAGGAACCGTCCGAAGCTCTCGACCTCGTCGAGCCCCACGCCGGACTGCAGCGGGTACAGGTCGACCCCGACCCGGCCCATCGTGATGACGTCCAGGGACGCCGGCGCTCCGGTCATGCCGCGATCCCGGCGAGGAAGTCCAGGCACGCGCGCACGTCCCCGATCGGCCCGGCGCCCTCGTCGGGCTCGCGGTCGAGGATGGTGTCCTGTTCGAGGACGTACCAGCCGCCGTAGCCGGCGCCTTCGAGGGAGCGGACGATGCCGGCGATGTCGATGTCGCCGCCTCCGAGGGGCCGGTAGATGCCCTTGCGGACGGCGTCGGTGTAGGCGATCCGGCCCGCCTGGACGTCGGCGGCGAGCCCGGCGTCCACGTCCTTGAGGTGGACGTGCGCGATCCGCTCGGGGACGCGGGCCGCCAGCTCGCCCGGGTCGACGCCGCCGATGAGCAGGTGCCCGGTGTCGAGGCAGAGCGGGATGCCGGAGCCGTCGAGGACGCGCTGGACCTCGTCGACCCGTTCCACCATCGTGCCGACGTGCGGGTGCAGGACGGCGCGGACGCCGGACTCGGCGGCGAGCGCGGCGATCCGGTCGAGGTTGGCGAGCAGCGCCGCCCAGCCCGCCGCGTCGAGCGCGGGCCGCTCGTCGTACCCGTCGAGCCCGTGCACCGCGGCGAGCACGAGCGTCAGCCCCTCGACCGGAGTGGCTTTGGAACGTTCCACGCCGAACGCGGTCAGGGTCCGCCGTATCTCCGGGAGCGGGTCGCGGGACGGGTCGTGCAGCACGGCGGGCGCGAAGCCGCCGAGCGGGCGCAGCCCGTGGGAGGCGAGCAGGGCCGCGCGCTCGGCGGCGCCGGCGGGCAGGAAGCCGTCCGGGCCGAACTCGGTGGCGGCGAGGCCGGCGGCGCCCATCTCCGCCAGCACCCGGGCGGGCGCCATCTGGTGGCCCCAGCCGGGCACCTCGCACACCCCCCAGGAGATCGGCGCTCCCGCGACGCGGTCTTTGATCATCGGCACTCCATCCCGGTGAAAGGCGACGCCGGCGCCGCGGCCGGCCCCGCCGAGTCTGCTGAAGCCGGCCGAGCCATGTCAAGAGTTTGTCCTGACATTATGAGGTAAGGAGGTTCGGCCAATCGCGGAGTATCATCCGTTGCGGGAGGCCCGCGAACGACCGGGACCGGAGGGAGCCGGGGTGTACCGACCGCGCGTGATCGTGGACCGCGGCAGCCCCGTGCCGCTCTACTACCAGCTGGCCCGGCAGCTCGAGGCCGCGATCCAGTCCGGCGAGCTGTCGCCGGGCACCCGGCTGGAGAACGAGCTGGAGATCGCCGAGCGCTGCGGGCTGTCCCGCCCGACCGTCCGGCAGGCGATCCAGCACCTGGTGGACCGCGGGCTGCTGGTGCGCAAGCGCGGCGTCGGCACGCAGGTCGTCCTGCCGGAGATCCGCCGCCCCGTCGAGCTGACCAGCCTGCACGACGACCTGGCGGCGGCCGGCGAGGAGCCGCGCACCGACGTGCTGGAGTTCGGCCCGGTGCCCGCGGACGACCGGGTCGCGAAGCGGCTGGGCGTCGCGGCGGGCGACACCGTGCTCCGGATGCGCCGCATCCGGCACGCCGGCGGCGAGCCGCTCGCGCTGCTCACCAACTACCTGCCCGAGGGCCTGCTGACCGTCACCGCCGGCGACCTCGAACGGCACGGCCTTTACGAGCTGCTGCGCGCGAGCGGCGTGAACCTGCGGATCGCCAACCAGTCGATCGGCGCGCGCCGCGCGACGACGGAGGAGGCGCGGCTGCTGGACGAGCGGCGCGGCGTCCCGATGCTCACCATGACCCGGACCGCCTACGACGACAAGGGCACCGCGATCGAGTACGGCTGCCATGTGTACCGGGCGAGCCGCTACTCCTACGCGCTCACGCTCGTCGAGCGCTGACCGCCCCGGCCCGCGCGGGCGCGCCGGCGACCTTGATCGATTAGAGCGCTCTATTGAATTAGAGCGCTCTAACGCTTACGGTGCAGGGCATCCCCCACGACGAGCGCATCAGGAGGAACCCGATGCCCTTCGCACCGATCCGCCCGCACCGGCCCCGCCTCGCCGCCGCCGCGGTCACCGCGGCGCTGGCCGCCGCCGCGCTGTCGGCCGCGCCGGCGCCCGCGTCCGCCGACGGCGACGAGCTCGCCCAGGTCCACGCCCGCCTGGAGACCCCGGCCGTGTTCGACGACGACGCGGGCGGCAACGCCAACGCCGACGACCCCGCGATCTGGAACCACCCGTCCGACCACGGCGGCGACCTCGTCATCACCACCCTCAAGCAGGCCGGCCTCGCCGTCTACGACGCGTCCGGGCACCAGATCCAGCGGCTCGCCGCGCCGCAGCCGCCCCGCGAGGGCGACGAGCCGGGCCGCTTCAACAACGTCGACCTGGTCTACGGGTTCCGGCTCGGCGACCGGAAGGTCGACCTCGCCGTGGTGTCCGACCGGGGCCGCGACATCGTCCGCACCTACGCCATCGACCCGCGCGCCGCCCTGCGGCACGCCGCGCCGCTCACGGACGTCACCGACGCCGCCGCGCCGTTCGTGTTCTCCTCGTCGCTCGACCAGGTCAACGAGCAGGAGACCGCGTACGGGATCGCGTCGTGGAAGGACTCGCACGGCACGTCCTACGCCGCGCTGAGCCGCCGGCACACCCCGCGCGTCGGGATCGTCCGGCTGGAGGCGACGGCCGCCGGGAAGATCACCTACCGGCACGTCCGGGACGTCGACCTGCCGTCGTCGTTCGCGCTGCCGGGCGGCGGGAGCTGGACGCCGTGCGAGGACCCGGGCCGCGGCCCGCAGGTCGAGGGCATGGTCGCCGACGAGGAGCACGGCGTGCTGTACGCCGCGCAGGAGGACGTCGGCATCTGGCGCATCCCGCTCGACGGCGGCACGCCCCGGCTCGTCGACAAGGTCAAGGACTTCGGCGTCCCCGCGACCTACAACCCCGAGACCGACGAGTGCGAGGTCACCGGCCCCGACCCGGGCGTGGGCGGCCGGCACATCACGCCGGACGCCGAGGGCCTCACGATCTACCGCAAGGACGACGGCGAGGGCTACCTGCTCGCGTCCAGCCAGGGCGACAACACCTTCGTCGTCTACGACCGGGAAGGCTCGAACGAGTACCTCGGCCACTTCCGCGTCGCGCCCGGGACGAGCGCCGACGGCTCCGAGGAGTGCGACGGCGCGATGGTGACCAGCGCCCGCGTCGGCGACTTCAAGAACGGCCTGCTGGTCGTGCACGACGGCTTCAACGCCCCCGACGAGACGGGCCCGGACGGCGAGGTCCGCACCAACACGAACTTCAAGTTCGTCGACTGGAAGGCCGTCGCCGACCCCCTCGACCTGGACATCACCCCCGGCGCTTGGGACCCCCGCGACTGACCCCCTTTCGTTGAGCTGTGGCGTGTCGCCCTTATGAGCGGCTTCATAAGGGCGGCACGCCACACGTGAACGTGTGGGGCCGGGGGCTGGTTGGATCGGGGGCAGGCTCGTGAGTGGAGGACGTTGATGGCCCATCCGACCTTGGAGGACGTCGCCGCGCGCGCGGGGGTGTCGCGGGCGCTGGTGTCGCTGGTGATGCGCGGCTCGCCCAAGGTCGGCAAGGAGCGCCGCGAGGCCGTCCTCAAGGCGGCGGACGAGCTGGGCTACCGGCCGAACGTCATGGCGCGGGGCCTGGCGGCGGGCCGCACCGGCATGATCGGGGTGCTGGCCGCCGACCTGCACGACCCGCTGTTCGCGGCGCTCCACGACGGGCTGGCGGACGAGGCCGCGCGGCGCGGCGTCCGGGTGCTGCTGGCCGGTGGCGGCGGGCGTCCGGCGCGCGAGCGGGCCGCGCTGGGCGAGCTGCTCGACCTGCGGCTGGACGGGCTGCTCCTCGCCGGACCGAAGATCGCGGCGGCGGAGATCGAGCGCGCCGCGGCCGGCTGCCCCGTCACGGTGGCGGGACGGTCGCTGCGGTCGGCCCGCGTCGACTGCGTGACCGGCGACGACGCGGAGGCGACGCGGCTGGCCGTGACGCACCTGGCCGGGCTCGGGCACCGCCGCATCGCCTTCCTGAACGCCGGCCCAGGCCGCTCGCGCCTGGAGAAGGCCTACGAGGCCGCCATCGCCGCCGCCGGGCTCACGCCTGTCCACCGGGACGTCCCGTGGCGGTCGGACGGAGCGCCGACGGCTGTCGTGGCGGCCGGGGACGCAACCGGAACCTCGGCGCTGATCACGCTTCTCCGGGCGGGGCTCGACGTCCCCGGTGACGTGTCGCTCGTCGCCGTCGGCGAGGCGCCGGGCGCGGAGGCCGGCGGCGTGACGACGGTCGCGGCACCGGCCGCCGAGCTGGGCGGGCGGGCCATGGCGGCGCTGCTCGACCGGATCGGCGGCACCGGGACCGGGGAGGGACGGCGCATCACCGTCCCTCCCGTCCTGACCGAACGCGCCACGACCAGGACGATCACACCATGACGCGCAGTCCCGGCACGGCGAGCGAGATCGGCCCGGCGTAGACCTCCCGGGCGTCGCGCAGCGCGGCGAGCGGGTCCGCCCACGGCCGCAGGTGCGTGAGGACGAGGTGCCCCGCGCCCGCCTCCCGCGCGAGCCCGGCCGCCTGGACGGGCGTCAGGTGCGTCTCGGACGCGCCCGGCGTCCGCACGGACGCCGCCGCCTCGCACAGCAGCACGTCCGTGCCCCGCGCGAGGTCGAGCAGCTCCTCGCACTCGCCGGAGTCGCCGGAGTAGGTGAGGCTCGCGCCGTCCGCCGACACCCGCACCGCCACGCCCGGCACCGAGTGGACGACCGGCGCCGTCGTGACGGTGAGCGGCCCGAACGGGCGCGGCTCGGCGGGCGGGGTGCGCCAGTCGAGCGCGCCCGCGTACGCGGGCGGCGCCGCCGGGTTCACGACGTGCGCCGCCGTCCCGGCGGGCGCGGTGACGGGCAGCCGCTTCGCCGCGCCGCGCCGGTCCCGCAGGTAGGCGAGCGGGATCAGGTCCGAGTAGTGGTCGCGGTGCGGATGGCTGATCACGACGGCGTCGATCGCGCACGGGTCGGCGTACCGCTGCAGCGGCCCGAGCGCCCCGGTACCGAGGTCGAGCAGCAGCCGGTACCCCGCGTGCTCCAGCAGGTAGCAGGAGCACGCGGCGTCCGGCCCGGGGACGGTGCCCGCGCAGCCGGCGACGGTCAGGATCACGGCATGACCCGGGCGACCAGGTCGGCGACGGCGCCCGCCGCGCAGTCGGCGACCACGACGTCGGCGGCGGCGCGGACGCCGGGGTCCCCGTCGCCCACGGCCGCGCCGAGCCCGGCGGCCTGGATCATGTCCAGGTCGTTGGGGTTGTCGCCGATGGCCGCGATCCGGTCCATCGGCACGCCGCGCTGCGCCGCCAGCTCGCGCAGCGCGGTGCCCTTGGTCGCGCCCGCCGGCAGCACCTCCAGGTACGTCGCCTCCGACCGGACGAGCGTGACGCCGGTGCCGGGGTCGGCGGCGAACCCGGCGAGGGCCGTCTCCGCCGCGCCGACCAGCTCCGGGCGGTCGCAGATCAGCATCACCTTGATGATCTCGTCGAAGGGCAGCTCGCCCCACGAGCCGATCCGCGCGAGGGTGATCCGGTCGCGGCGCGCGTACTCGGCCAGCGCCGCCGACTCCGCCCGGACGTGGGCGCGGCCGCCGCTGAACGCGACCGGCCACACGCCGTCGGGCATCTCGTCGAACAGCAGCGTCAGCCGCGCCCACGCCGCCGCGCCGAGGCACCGCCGGTACAGGACCGCGCCCGTGCTCAGGTCCACGATGCGGGCGCCGTTGTAGAGGATCGCCGGGGTCGCGAGGCCGAGTTCCCGGTAGTACGGCAGCGCCGACTCCTCGCTGCGGCCCGTCGCGACGACGACGCTGCCGCCCGCGCCGGTGAAGCGCCGCAGCGCGGCCAGGTTCGCCGCGACGATCCGCAGGTCGCGGCCGACGAGCGTGCCGTCCAGGTCCGTGACGATCCACTCCGCGGTCCGCACGCCGGTCGCGCTCACCGGCTGCCCGCCGGGGCCAGGCCCGCGATCTCCGACAGCACCGATCCGGCGAGGTCGAACCCGCCGACGCACGCGACGTAGCCGGGGGCGTCCCAGTCGTCGCCGCCCGGCTCCCCGCCGAGCGGCAGGTACGTGCCGCCGGCCTGGCGGACCAGCAGCAGCCCGGCGGACACGTCCCACGCGTTGACGGACGTGCCGTACGCCGCGTCCGACCAGCCCGCCGCGACGTGCGCCAGGCACAGCGCCGCGCTGCCCGGCCGCCGCACGGTGGCGAACGACTCGACGAGCCGCGCGTAGTTGCGCAGCGCCGCGTCGCCCGCCCGCTTCAGCTCCCGCGCGTTGGGGTAGCCGGTGACGATGACGCCGGTCCGGTCCTGCGCGGCGCCGGCGGAGCGGATCGGCTCGCCGTTGCAGCGCGCGCCATCGAGCGAGGCGGTGAACATGTCGTCGCGGACCGGGTCGTACACCACCCCCGCCACGACCTCGCCGCCCGCGACGGCCGCGATCGACGTGCAGAAGAACGGCAGGCCGGCGGCGAAGTTCGCGGTCCCGTCGATCGGGTCGACGTACCAGCGGACGTCCCCGTCCGCACCGCGCGTGCCACCTTCCTCGCCGACGACGACGCTGCCGGGCGTGTGCTCGGCGAGCACCTCGCGGATCGTCTCCTCGGCGGCGCGGTCGTGCTCGGTGACCGGGTCGTGGAAGTCGCGCTTGACCGCGACCTCCGGACGCGATCGGAACGCTCCACGCAGCCGGTCGCCGGTCGCGCGCGCCGCGATCTCCGCGATCCGCGCCAGCTCCCGCGATTCGGGCGCACCCAGGCCCTTGCTGTTCATTCGTCTCCTTCGGCAGCGGTGGTGAGCAGGTCCAGCAGCCCGTGGCCGTCGTCGACGACGGCGTCGGGCCGGTAGCGGACCTCGTACGGGACGTCGTAGGTGCCCTTCGCGACCATCAGCACGTTGCCGCCGACGCCGGCGCGGTGCCCGCACACCACGTCCCGGTCGAAGTTGTCGCCGACGTACCAGGCGTCCTCGGGCTCGACGCCGAGCGCGCGCGTGGCGATCCAGACCATCTCCGGGTTCGGCTTACGGACGCCGGCCTCGTCGCTGTACACCTCGATCGCCAGCTTCCCGGCGAGGCCCGTCGCCTCGGTGTAGTCGCGGTGCACCGCCCCCGACAGCGCGTTGCTGACGATCCCGCAGGGGATGCCGAGCGCGGCGGCGCCGTCCAGCAGCTCGGGGATGCCGGGACGGGTGCGCCGGTCCTGCCGCAGCTCTCCCATCCGCTTGCACAGCGGGGTGGCGTGCGCGACGACGAGCTGCCGCGCGGGCGCGGGCCAGTCCGCGGCGACGTAGTCGCCCCAGAACCCGGTGTGGGTCATCTCCGCCGGCGCGTAGGGCCGCGACATCGCGTCCTTCCAGCACTTGTCGGCGGCGGCGCCCGCCTTGATGTCGGTCTCGACGGCGGCGGCGTCGAGGTCGTGGCAGCCGGCGCGGGACAGCAGGGCGTGCACCTCCTTGGCGAGCGCCGCCGACCAGCCCGGCTTGCGGGACGTCTCGACGAGCACGCCGCCGAAGTCCAGCAGCAGCGCCCGCGGCCTGCGCATCGTGCGACCGGACAGGCGGTGCGTCCCGTCGGTCACGGGGGTCGCATCGGTCACGGGGGTCGCGTCGCTCACTTGGCGGCCTCGCGGACCGGCGCGACGGCCTCGTCCCAGGCGGCGACGCGGGCGCCGTCCTCGCCGAACAGGTGCAGGGCCTCCGGACGCGCCCAGCAGCGCAGCGCGTCGCCCGGCCCGGCGCCCGGGTCCTCGTGCGTGATCGCGAACATCCGGGTGTCGTGGGCGCGCAGCTCGACCGTCCAGCTCGGGCCCGTCGGCAGGACGGTCTCGACGACCGCGTCCTCCGACCACGCGGAATCCGGGACGGCGTCGCCCGGCGCGGCGAGCCGCAGCACCTCGGGACGGACGCCGAAGCAGCCGACCGCGCCGAAGTCGCCGCGCTTCTCGGCGAACCGCTGCAGCGACGACGCGAGCCCCGCCTGCTCGCCCGGCACCATGTTCATCGGCGGGCTCCCGACGAACTCGGCGACGAACCGGTTCGCGGGCCGCTCGTACATCTCCATCGGCGGCGCGACCTGCTGCAGCTCGCCGTCGCACATCACCGCGATGTGGGTGGCCATCGTCATGGCCTCCATCTGGTCGTGCGTGACGAACACGACGGTCGCGCCCGTCTCGTCATGGATGCGCTTCAGCTCGGTGCGCATCTCCAGCCGCAGCCGCGCGTCCAGGTTCGACAGCGGCTCGTCCAGCAGCAGGACGTCCGGGTCGACCGCGAGCATCCGGGCCAGCGCGACGCGCTGCTGCTGGCCGCCGGACAGCTGCGACGGGTAGCGGTCCGCGCATTCGGCCACCTGGACCTTCTCCAGCGCCTCCATCGCGCGGGCCTTGCGCCGCTCCGCCGGGACCTTGCGCATCCGCAGCCCGAACTCGGTGTTCCCGCGCACCGTCAGATGCGGCCAGAGCGCGTAGTTCTGGAAGACGAGCCCCATGTCCCGCTTCTCCGGCGGGACGTAGACGCCGCGCTCCACCGAGTCGAGCACCCGGTCCCCCACGGTGATCTCACCGCGGGTCGGCTGCTCCAGCCCGGCGATCATCCGCAGCGTGGTCGTCTTCCCGCAGCCGGACGGCCCGAGCAGGCAGGTGAACGAGCCGTCGGGGATGGTGAGGTCGAGGTCCTTCACCGCCGCGTGCCCGCTGACGTAGTTCTTGACCACTCCGCTGAGCGTGATGGTCGGCATTGATCAACCTCCGATGCCCGAGGCCAGGCTGCTCTTGGTGAGCCGCTGGGCCAGGTAGGTCATGGTGAACGAGACCAGCGCGATGACGAGCACGACGCCGTTGGCGAGCTGGGTGTAGCCGTAGTCGACGAGCCCGATCGACAGCGTGGTCAGCAGCTGGGTGCCCGAGGTCGTCAGCATGATCACGATGCTGAGCTCCTTCAGGCCGGAGATGAACGGCAGCACCACGCCGGTGACGAGCGCGCCGCGCTGGATCGGGATGATGATCCGCAGCATCCGGGTCGGCCACCGCGCGCCACTGATCTGCGCGGCCTCCTCCGGCTCCCGGCCGAGCTGCATCATCGCCGAGATCCCCGACCGCGACGAGTACGGCAGGTGCGTGATGACCAGCACCAGGACGAGCAGCGTGATCGTCCCGTACAGCGCCGGGACCGGGCCGCGCCGCACCGCGAACAGCGACAGGCAGGCGGCTGCGAACGCGATGCCGGGCACCAGGTACGGCAGGAACGACACCTGCCGCAGGAACGTCGCGACGCGGCTGCCGTCGCCGCGCACCACCACGTACCCGATCAGCAGGCCGAGCAGCCCGCAGACCAGCGACGCCAGGCCGACGATGCGCAGGCTGTTCCAGGCCGCCTCCCACAGCTCGGTGCCGCGCAGCACCCCGTGCGGGAACCCGACCGCGCCGGGGATGTCGCTGCCGAACCAGTACTTGAGCGTGAAGTTGTCCGCGCTGAACACGCCGGGCGTCTTGGTGATCGTGGACAGCAGCAGCGTCAGCACCGGCACGATGACGCTCGCCGCGAACACCGCCATCCCGATCGCGAACGCCGGCCAGCGCCAGGCGCGCAGGTCGCTGCGCCGGTCCATCGCGCCCTTCCCGCCGACGGTGACGAACCGGCGCTGCTCCCGGACCAGCCGCGTGTCGACGAGCACCACCAGCACGCCGACCAGCACGATCACGCCCGCGAGCGTCGACGCGACGCCCGTGCTGCGGTCCCGGATCGCGTGGTACAGGCTCGTCGACAGCACGTTGTAGTCGCTGGGCAGCCCGAGGATGTACGGGGTGCCGAACGTCCCGAGGACGCGGCCGAGCACCAGCAGCACCGCCGACGACAGCGCCGGCATCATCAGCGGCAGCGTGATCCGGCGCATGACCGTCTTCCCGCCGGCGCCGAGGATCCGCGCCGAGTCCTCCAGCTGCGAGTCGATGCGGCGCAGCGCGTTCCCGAACAGCAGCAGCACGAACGGGTAGTAGTGCAGGCCCAGCGTCACGATGATCGGCAGCGGCCCGTACGCGAGCCAGTCCGGGGTGTGGATCCCGGCGCCCTGCAGGTACCCGACCTGCCCGCCGGACCCCTCGTTCTTGAACAGCGTCAGCCACGCCAGCGCGAACGTCCAGGACGGCAGCATGTACGGCACGACGAGCGCGGCGGCCAGGAACTTGCGGCCCGGCACGTTCGTCCGCGTCACCAGCCACGCCATGGAACCGCCGACGACCAGCGCGAACACGATGACGCCGACGGCGACGAACAGCGTGTGCCACAGCGGTTCCCAGAACAGCAGCTTGCTGACGGGCGAGCGGAACACCCGCCACAGGTAGTAGCTCGTCCAGGAGCCGGGGGCCTGGCCGGAGCGGGCCTCGTCCCCGTACTGGACGCGGCCCGCGTCGGAGATCACCGACACCAGCGGCGCGATGACCAGATACAGCAGGACGAGGCTCATCACAATGCCGAGCAGCACGGTGGGATCGCGCAGCAGCACGCGGGCCCGGTAGAGCACGCGCCGGCCACGTGACGCCGGCCGTGCGGAGGCGGCGACCGCCATGGAAGGTTCCTCCGGGGTGAGGGCCCGGCGGGGGGGGGGCCGGGGGGGGG
>NZ_JBEZJL010000138.1:0-16361 GCF_040651755.1 Actinomadura sp. NPDC048394
GCGCCCCCCGCGCCCCGCGGGCGCCCCCCGGCGCCCGCGCGCGCCGGGGCGCCGCCCCCCCCCGCCGGGCGGGCCCCCGCCCGCGACCGCGTTCCGGACCCGCCGGGTCAGCAGCCGACGAGCTGGGCGGCCAGGAACGCCTCGACCTGGCCGATCGCGATCCGCTCCTGGCTCATCGAGTCCCGCTCCCGGACGGTCACCGCGTCGTCCTCCAGGGTGTCGAAGTCGACGGTGACGCAGAACGGCGTGCCGATCTCGTCCTGCCGGCGGTAGCGGCGGCCGATCGCGCCCGCGTCGTCGAAGTCGACGTTCCAGTTGCGGCGCAGCCGCGCCGCCAGGTCGCGGGCCTTCGGCGACAGGTCCGCGTTGCGCGACAGCGGCAGCACCGCGACCTTGACCGGGGCGAGCCGCCGGTCGAGCCGCATCACGGTCCGCTTCTCCAGCTTGCCCTTGGCGTTGGGCGCCTCGTCCTCGGCGTAGGCGTCCATCATGAACGTGAGCGTGCAGCGGTCGACGCCCGCCGCGGGCTCGATCACGTACGGGGTGAACCGCTCGCCGGACTCCTGGTCGAAGAACGACAGGTCCGCGCCGGACGCCTTGGAGTGCGTCGACAGGTCGTAGTCGGTGCGGTTGGCGATGCCCTCCAGCTCGCCCCACTCGCTGCCGACGAAGTCGAACTTGTACTCCACGTCGACGGTCCGCTTGGAGTAGTGCGACAGCTTCTCCGCCGGGTGCTCGTACAGCCGCAGGTTCTCCTTGCGGATGCCGAGGTCGACGTACCACTGCAGGCGCTCGTCGATCCAGTACTGGTGCCATTCCTCGTCGCTGCCGGGCTTGACGAAGAACTCCATCTCCATCTGCTCGAACTCGCGGGTCCGGAAGATGAAGTTGCCCGGCGTGATCTCGTTGCGGAACGACTTGCCGATCTGCCCGATGCCGAACGGCACCTTGCGGCGCGCGGACTGCTGCACGTTCAGGTAGTTGATGAAGATGCCCTGCGCGGTCTCGGGGCGCAGGTAGGCCAGGCCCGACTCGTCCTCGACGGGGCCGAGGTAGGTCTTGAGCAGGCCGTTGAACATCTTCGGCTCGGTGAACGAGCCCTTCACCCCGCAGTTGGGGCAGGTGATGTCGGCGAGCCCGTTCGCGGGCCCCCGGCCGTGCTTCTCCTCGTAGGCCTCCTCCAGGTGGTCGGCCCGGAAGCGCTTGTGGCAGGACTGGCACTCGGTGAGCGGGTCGACGAACGCCTGCACGTGGCCGCTGGCCTCCCAGACCTCGCGCGCCAGGATGACGCACGAGTCCAGGCCGACGACGTCCTCGCGGCCCTGCACCATGGACTTCCACCACTGGCGCTTGACGTTGTTCTTCAGCTCGACCCCGAGCGGCCCGTAGTCCCACGACGCGCGGAGCCCGCCGTAGATCTCGCTCGACGGGTAGACCAGGCCCCGCCGCTTGGCGAGGTTGACGATCGTGTCCAGCACATCGGAACGGCGTGCCATGAGTCTTCTCTCCATCCGGCTGGCGGTCGGCGGGTCAGTGCGAACGCCCCGGTCCCCCGGCGACGGCGGGACGGCGGCGATGGTGATCCCCGGTGATGGTGCGCTGTGAGAGCGGTGAGGCGCGGACTCCCCGGCGCCTCAGAGCATTCCCCAGCTTAGGGCACCGGGAGGGGTCCCCGGACGGCACCGCCGGGGAGCGTCCGGGGCGTTCCGGTCATCCGCGCCCGGAGGCCGGCCGGAGTCCGGCCGGCCGCCGGCCCGCAGGTCAGTAGGCGCGGCCGTCGGCGAGGCTGGTGTCGATGTTGAGCGTGACGCCGCCGTGCCGCTCCCTGTGGGCGCCCCGGTACTGCTTGATGCGCCGGTGCGGCGGCCACCAGCCGTCCGGCAGGAACTTGTCGCCGTACACGCGGGCCTTGCCGTTCCAGTTGGCGAACCAGATGCCGACGGGCTTGGCGATCCCCTTGGCCGCCCCCACGTCGTGGACGCCGGAGCTCGCGCTGCCGTAGAGGCACGGCTTGTACTGCTTCTTCTTCACCTGCTTGACCCAGGCGTTCACGAAGCGCAGGACGGCCGCCTTGCAGGTGGCGTTCCGGCTGTTGTAGGCCTCCAGGTCGAGGTAGATCGGCTTGTCGGCCGGGATGCCGAGCGCCTTCGCCTTCGCCACGGCGTCCGCGGCGGTCCTCCTGCCCTGCGCGGCGGCGTTCCGCGTGCTGAACTTCTGCGGGCGCGTCCCGCACGGCGGCTGGAGGCCGACGTACGTGGGCAGGATCCGGTACCCCATCTTGCGGACCTTCTTCACCCACGAGGCGGTGAGGTTCGGCTGCGCGCAGCCGCGCGCGGCGCCGCCGATGTAGATGTTGGTGACGTCGTACGACGAGCGCCATGCCTTCATCGTGGCGAGCGACGGAGCGGTGCACGTGTCGAACCCCTTGCCGGACGCGTAGTCGAGCCGTTCGGGCGGGCCCGTCCGGGCGCTGCGCCCGGCGGCCGGCCCCGACGGCGGCACAGCGGGCTTCGCCGGTTCCGGCTGCGCAGGCGCCCCCGGCTGCGCAGGCGCCTCCGACTGCGCAGGCGTCTCTGGCTTCGCAGGCGCCTCAGATTGCGCGGGGCTCTTCGGCTGCGCGGAGGCCTTCGGCTGCGCGGAGGCCTTCGGCTGCGCGGGCGGCTCCGCGTGCGCGGAGGTCTTCGGCTGCGCAGAGGTCTTCGGTTGCGCAGGGCTCTTAGGTTGCGTGGACGTCTTCGGCTGGGCGGACGGCTTCCCGTGCGCGTGGGGCTTGACCTTCACTCGGGTGCCGCGCAGGACGCGCTGGAGCGCGGCCGGGTCCGTCCCGTACACGCCGACGATGCCGACGGCGGCCTCGGGCAGCGCCAGGCTCGTCTCGTGCCCGATGGACGGCGTGACGGTGAACGAGCCGAGCTTGTCGGCGTGCACGACCGTGCGGGACGCGGCGACGTCGCGCAGCGGCTGGACGTGGACGGCCTCGGTGCGGCCGACCACCCGGGCGGGGCAGTCCGGCTGCGGCCCGGGACGGCCCAGGTAGACGGCGTGCCGGTCGTAGCGGACGCAGGCGGACGGGTTGTCGTCGAGGCGGACGACCGTCCAGCCCGCGGGGACGGGGACGCGCACGCCGTGGTAGGTGACCGAGCGCGGCTTCGCCTCGGTGAGCGCGCGGCGGGCCGCGTCGTGCGGCGCGCCGAGGATCAGCGTGGTGGCCTCGTGGGCTGCGGACCGCGCGGGGGCCGCCGCGTCGAGGGCGCCGAGGCCCGCGACGGCGGCCGTCCCGGTGGCCGTGCTGAGCAGGACGACAGCGGTCTGCGAGACGACACGGCGCATCACTTCTCCCCCGAACTACGCCCGGGCCCGTCGGCGGCCGTCTCCCCCGCGGGCCGTCGGCATGATCATGACCTGGCGAAGATGACCTTGCGAGGCGGGTCCGAAACCGGGCCGGGCCGCTTCTTGCCCCGCCATTGCCCGCTTCGTTGACTTGCGGCGAGCCGCCGTTGTACACCCCCGGCACCGGCGACTCGCCGCAATTCAGCGAGGAAGGGAGTGGACGATCTCGTAGGCGCCGGGCTCGTCGACGGCGAAGGCGGCCAGCGGCATGAACTCCAGCCGCACCTCGTAGGCGCCGAGGGCGCGGCGGTAGTGGCCGGCGCCGTCCCATTCGGTGACGAGCGCCCACAGGCCGGGTTCGTCGACGGTCCTGGCGAGCCGTCCGGAGCGGAATCCGGTGCTCCGCGCCAGCGCGGCGAGCACCGCGGTCATGCGCTCGGCGAAGCCGTCGGCGTCCGCCGCGGGCACGCGGTACCGGGTTATCGCGATCATCCGCCCATCCTCGCAGTACGTTGGCCCCGTGGAGACTCGGAGCGGACGGGACCGGCGGGCGGGCGGCGTGCGGGCGGCGGTCGAGCGGTGGAGCGCGGCGCCGGTGGTGTTCCTGCACCGGCTGCCGCGCGCGGTGCTGCTCGTCGCGGTGTTCGCGCTGCTGGTGATCGGCATGGCGGGGACGGGCTGGGTGGCGGCGGCCGGGCTGCTGGTGCTGGCGGCGGCGCTGGCCTGGTTCGCGTTCCTGAACTGGCCGGAGCTGGAGGCGCAGGGCCGGGTCCTGCGGATCGTCGCGCTGGCGGTGCTCGTCGGTTTCGCCCTGGGACGAGGCATTGGGCGGTTTTGACAACCGTTTTCATCTTCGTCCATAATCGTGGGATGTCCCGACCCCGCACCCCGTTCCGCACCGTCCCCGCCGCGGCCCTCGCCGCCGCCGGGCTCGGCGCGGCGCTGGCGGGCTGCGGCAGCGCCGTCGCGGACGTCCCGCCGGGCAAGACGGCCGTGGTCGCGTCCTTCTATCCCGCCGCGTGGCTCGCCGAGCGCGTCGGCGGCGGCGACGTGTACGTCCGGACGCTGACCAAGCCCGGCGCCGAGCCGCACGACCTGGAGCTGACGGCCCGGCAGGTCGCCCAGGTCGAGAAGGCCGATCTCGCGGTGTACGTCAAGGGCGTCCAGCCCGCCGTGGACGACGCGGTCCGCCGGCACGCCAAGGGCCGGTCGCTGGACGCGGCGGGCCTGGTGAGGACGCTGCCGCCGCCGTCCGGCGACGAGAGCGAGATCGAGGAGCACGACGGCGACCGGGGGCACGCCGACGTCGGCTACGACCCGCACGTCTGGCTCGATCCCGTCCGGATGGCCACGGTCGCGACGGCTCTCGGCGACCGGCTCGCCAAGGCCGACACCGCGCACGCCGCCGCCTACCGGCAGCGGGCCCGGGCGGTCGCCGCGCAGCTCGCCGGCCTCGACCGGCGCTACCGCGACGGCCTGAAGGACTGCGCCCGCCGCGACATCGTCACCGCGCACGCCGCGTTCGGCTACCTCGCCGAGCGGTACGGGCTGCGGCAGGTGTCGGTCGCGGGCATCGACCCCTCGATGGAGCCGTCCCCGAAGCGGCTCGCCTCGCTCACCCGGGAGATCCGGGCGTCCGGCGCCACGACGGTCTTCACCGAGAAGCTCGTCAGCTCGAAGGTCGCCGGCGCGCTGGCCCGGGAGGCGGGCGTGCGGACGTCCGTGCTCGACCCCGTGGAGGGCGTCGAGAAGGGCTCCTCCGACGACTACATGTCCATCATGGACCGGAACCTGCGGACCCTGCGTCCCGCCCTGGAGTGCTCATGACCGACGGCGTGCCCGCGACGGACCGGGCCGGCGCGCCGCCCTTCGCGATGACGGGCGGCGTCGTCCGGCGGGACGGCCGCGAGGTGCTGTCCGGCGTCGGCCTGCGGGTCGAGGCGGGCGACGTGCTGGCGATCCTCGGACCGAACGGCGCGGGCAAGTCCACGCTGGTCAAGGCGCTGCTCGGGCTCGTCCCGCTGGCCGCCGGGCGGACCGAGATCTACGGCGAGCCGCCCGCCCGGTTCCGCGGCTGGCGGCGCGTCGGATACGTCCCGCAGCGGCTGCCGATGGGCGGCGGCGTCCCGTCGACCGTCCGGGAGGTGGTGGCGTCCGGGCGGATCGCGCGGCGGTCGCGCTGGCTGCCCGCGCTGGTCACCGACCGGGCCGCCGACCGCGCCGCGGTGGACCGCGCGCTGGAGGCCGTCGGCCTCGCCGACCGGGCCCGCGACTCGGCGCACCTGCTGTCCGGCGGGCAGCAGCAGCGGGTGCTGATCGCCCGCGCTCTCGCCGGTGAGCCGGACGTCTTCGTGATGGACGAGCCGACCGCGGGCGTGGACGCGGCGAGCCAGGCGGCGCTCGCGGCGACGCTGCGCGGCCTCGCGGACGCGGGCCGGACGGTGGTGCTGGTCGCGCACGAGCTCGGCCCGCTGGAGCCGCTGATCACGCGCACGGTCGAGCTGGAGCACGGCCGGGTGGCGCGCGAGGGCGCCCGGGACATGACGGGACGCATGACGGAGCGCATGACGGGGAGCACGGCGGGGAGCGCGGCGTGACGGAGATGCTGCAGTTCGACTTCATGCGCATCGCGCTGGTGATGGCGGTGCTGATCGGCCTGACGGCCCCGGCCGTCGGGACGTTCGTCGTGCAGCGGCGGCTGTCGCTGCTCGGCGACGGCGTCGGGCACATCGCGCTGACCGGGATCGGGCTCGGGCTGCTGACCGGGTCGTCGCCCGTCCTCGGCGCGCTGGTGGTGGCGGTGCTCGGCGCGGTGGCGATCGAGGTGCTGCGGGCCCGCAGCCGCAGCGGCGCGGACGTGGCGCTGGCACTGCTGTTCTACGGCGGCCTGGCGGGCGGGGTGATCCTCACCAACGCGCAGGGCGGCGGGTCGAGCCTGCAGTCGTACCTGTTCGGGTCGATCAGCAGCGTGTCGGCGTCCGACCTGTACGTGGTCGCGGCGCTCGCGGTCGTCGTGCTCGGGATCGTCGCGGTGTTCGGCCGGGAGCTGTTCCTGCTGTGCCAGGACGAGGAGGTGGCGCGGGCGGCGGGGCTGCCCGTCCGGTTCCTCAGCGTGCTGATCGCGGTGACCGCCGCGGTGACCGTGGTGATCGCGATGCGGGCGATCGGGCTGCTGCTGGTCAGCGCGCTGATGATCGTGCCGGTGGCGGCGGCGCAGCAGGTCACCCGGGGCTTCCGGAGCACGATGCTGCTGGCGATGGGGGCCGGTGTACTGTCGGCGGTGTCGGGGCTCGCGGGCTCCTTCGAGTACGATCTTCCCCCTGGCCCCTCGATCGTGCTGCTGGCCCTGGCGCTGTTCCTGGTGGCGGCCGCCGGGGGGACCGTGGTGCGCCGCCGGCGCGCCCGCCGGGCGGGGGACGTCGTCCCCGGTCCCGCCGGGCCGGGCGAGCGGCCGCGGGTGGACGCCGAGGCGGAGGTGATCAGCGGATGACGACGGCCCGCCGCGACGCGGTGCGGCAGGTGCTGGCCGGCTGCGAGGGCTTCCGCAGCGCCCAGGACATCTACGCCGACCTCCGCGCGGACGGCTCCAAGATCGGCCTGACCACGGTGTACCGGGCGCTGCAGGCGCTCAGCGACTCCGGCGAGGTCGACGTGCTGCGCACCGACGAGGGCGAGGCGGTGTACCGCGCCTGCCGCACCGAGCAGCACCACCACCATCTGGTCTGCCGCGCGTGCGGCCGGACGGTCGAGGTCGAGGGCCCGGCCGTGGAGCGCTGGGCCGACGCGATCGCCGCCGAGCACGGGTTCGCGGAGATCACGCACACCGTCGAGGTGTTCGGGACGTGCGCGGACTGCCGCTCCGCGTCCCGCTGACCCGCCCGAACCGCCCGACGCGCTGACCCGCCCGAACCGCCCGACGCGCTGACCCGCCCGTCCCGCCGACCCGCTGACCCGGCGCGCGGGGCCGCGCAAGGCGCGTAGTTCACACGCTGCGTATCGGTCTTTTGGCTGTTTGTAACAAGTACATCTAAATCCTCGTATGTCATAAATGTCCCATTGCCACGGCGGGCCCGACGGCGGGCCCCTCGGGGGGCCATGGCGCTCCGCACGAGAGGGCGTTCATGACAAGACGGGCGATCACCAGCCGGCGGACCGCGCTCCTGGCGTCGGCGACCCTGCTCGCGACGGCCGGCACCGCGCTGCCGGCGTCCGCGCGGCAGGCCCCGCGTCCCCCCGACCCGCGGACCGCCGCCGCGCACGCGCTCGCGGCGCTGCCCGCGCACGGCGCGCAGGCCCGCGACGGCGGCGGCCAGTCGTTCAAGGTCGTCGGGGTCGCGGTGGACCGGGACGGCACGTCCCACACCCGGATGACCCGCACCTACGACGGGCTCCCCGTCCTGGGCGGCGACATCGTCGTCCACCAGTCCGCCGCCGGGACGTGGAAGGGCAGCAGCCTGACCCTCGCCAAGGCGCCGGCCGACGCCAGCCCCGAGCTCCCCGCCAAGACGGCCACCAAGAAGGCCCTCACCAAGGGCCACAAGACGCAGGGCGCCGCGCAGCTCGTCGTCGAGGCGCGCACCGCCGACCACCAGCCGCGCCTCGCCTGGCGGATCCAGACCGCCGGCAAGCAGGCCGACGGCACGCCGAGCCGCCTCCTCACCACCGTCGACGCGGCGACCGGCAAGGTCCTGCTGCGCGAGGAGACGATCCGCACCGACGCCGGCGACGGCCGCTCCCTCTACACGGGGACCGTCCCGCTCGAGACGACGAAGTCCGGCAGCACCTACCAGCTGAAGGACCCGACCCGCGGCGGCACCTACACCGGCGACGCGCAGAACCAGACGGACTTCTGCTTCCTGTCGTTCTGCCTCTACCGCGCCCCGGCGACGATCTTCACCGACGCCGACAACCACTGGGGGAACGGGACGACGTCCGACCGGTCGACCGTCGCTGTGGACGCCCAGTTCGGCACCAACGAGACCTGGGACTTCTACAAGAACGTGTTCGGCCGCCTCGGCATCAACGGCGACGGCAAGGGCTCGTTCAACCGCGTCCACTACGACAACGGCTACGCCAACGCGTTCTGGGACGACTCCTGCTTCTGCATGACGTACGGCGACGGTGACGGCACGCAGCTCGGCCCGCTCACCGCCCTGGACGTCACCGCCCACGAGATGACCCACGGCGTCACGTCCGCGACCGCGAACCTCACCTACTCCGGCGAGTCCGGCGGGCTGAACGAGGCGACGTCCGACATCATGGCCGCCGCCGTCGAGTTCTACGCGAACAACTCCGCCGACCTCGGCGACTACCTCGTCGGCGAGAAGGTCGTCCTGCCCGGCTTCGGTAAGGCCGCGCTCCGCTTCATGGACAAGCCCAGCAAGGACGGCAAGTCGCCGGACGCCTGGTCGACCGGCACCAAGAACCTCGACGTGCACTACTCGTCGGGCGTCGCGAACCACTTCTACTACCTGCTGTCGGAGGGCAGCGGAGCCAAGACGATCAACGGCGTCTCCTACGACAGCCCGACGTCCAACGGCTCCACCGTCACCGGCATCGGGCGCGACGCCGCCACGAAGATCTGGTACCGCGCCCTCACCACGTACATGACGTCCTCGACCGACTACAAGGGCGCCCGCACGGCGACCCTGAACGCGGCCAAGGACCTGTACGGCGCGGGCAGCGCCCAGTACAACGCCGTCGCGGCCGCCTGGTCCGCGGTGAACGTGAACTAGACCTCGCGTGAAAGGCCCCCGCATCGTCGCGCGATGCGGGGGCTTCCGCGTTCACCGGGCCGGCGTGGGAGACAATCGGATCATGGCTACGACACGCACCGCCAACGCGCACTGGGAAGGGCCGCTGCTCAGCGGCCAGGGCACCGTATCGCTGGACTCCTCCAAGGTCGGCACGTTCGACGTGACGTGGGCGTCGCGCGCCGAGGAGCCGAACGGCCGGACGAGCCCGGAGGAACTGATCGCCGCGGCCCACTCGACCTGCTTCTCGATGGCGCTCTCGCACGGCCTCGCCGGCGCCGGGACCCCGCCGGAGAAGGTGGACACCAAGGCGGAGGTCACCTTCCAGCCCGGCGAGGGCATCACCGGCATCCACCTGACCGTCCGGGCGAGCGTCCCCGGCCTGTCCGCGGACGCCTTCGAGAAGGCGGCGCAGGACGCCAAGGCGAACTGCCCGGTCAGCCAGGCCCTCAAGGGCACCAAGATCACCCTGGACGCGGCCCTCGTCTGAGCCGGGCCCGCGTCAGCCGGTCGCGGCGGTGGGCTCCACCGGGTTGGGGAGCGCGCCGCCGTACCGGCGGTCGCGGCTGGCGTACACCTCGCACGCGTGCCACAGGTGCCGGCGGTCGAAGTCCGGCCACAGCGTGTCGAGGAAGACCATCTCCGCGTACGCCGACTGCCACAGCAGGAAGTTGGAGGTGCGCTGCTCCCCCGACGACCGCAGGAACAGGTCGACGTCCGGGATGCCCGGCTCGTCGAGGTAGCGGGCGAACACCTTCTCCGTGATCTTGTCGGGGTTGAGGCGGCCGTCCCGCACGTCTCGGGCGATCGCCGCGGCGGCGTCGGCGATCTCGGCGCGGCCGCCGTAGTTCACGCAGAACTGCAGGGTGAGCACGTCATTGTCGCGCGTCATCTCCTCGGCCGTCTCCAGCTCCTTGATGACGCTACGCCACAGCCGCGGGCGGCGGCCCGCCCAGCGGACCCGCACGCCCATGGAGTGCAGCTGGTCGCGGCGGCGGCGGATCACGTCCCGGTTGAAGCCCATGAGGAAGCGGACCTCGTCCGGCGAACGCCGCCAGTTCTCGGTGGAGAACGCGTACGCCGACAGGTACGGCACGCCCAGCTCGATCGCGCCCATGATCACGTCGAAGAGCGAGTCCTCGCCGCGCTTGTGTCCCTCGGTGCGCGGCAGCCCGCGCTCCTTGGCCCAGCGGCCGTTGCCGTCCATGACGATGGCGACGTGCTTCGGCACCAGGTCCGCGGGGATCGGCGGCGGCGTCGCGCCGTCCCGATGCGGTTCCGGGGGCAGAACGGCCCTTCTCACACTCTCTCCCTGTTGGTGTCGTCGCTGCGGCCCGCGCCGTCCGGCGGGTCGCCGGCGCCCTCGCGCTCGACGTGCCGCAGCGAGCGGATCCCGTGCTCCAGATGCCACTGCAGGTAGGCGGCGACGAGGCCGCTGCTCTCCACCCGGTGGCGGGGCTCGCTGGCGTCGGCGTACTCCCAGTCGCCGCGCAGCAGCGCCAGCATCAGCGCGAACGTCGGCGGCGCCGGCGTCGCGGCGCCGGGCTGCCGGCAGTTCGCGCAGACCGCGCCGCCCGCCGCGATCGCGAACCCGCGCAGCCCGCCGCGGGTGCCGCACCGGCAGCACTCGTCCAGCGCCGGGGCCCACCCGGCGACCGACAGCGAGCGCAGCAGGTAGGCGTCCAGGACGAGCCGCGGGTCGTGGCCGCGCTCGGCGAGCGTGCGCAGCCCGCCGACCAGCAGCAGGAACTGCCGCAGCGCGGGCTCGCCCTCCTCGCCGGCGAGCTTGTCCGCCGTCTCCAGCATCGCCGTCCCCGCCGTGTAGCGGGGATAGTCGCTGACCAGCGCCTCCCCGTACGGGCGCAGCGTCTCGGCCTGGGTGATCAGGTCGAGCGAGCGGCGCTCGTACAACTGGAGGTCGACGTGCGTGAACGGCTCCAGCCGGGCGCCGAAACGGGATTTGGTCTTGCGGACCCCCTTCGCCGCGGCGCGGATCCGGCCGCTGCGCCGGGTCAGCACCGTCACGATGCGGTCGGCCTCGCCCAGCTTCTGGGTGCGCAGGACGATGCCTTCGTCGCGGTAGAGGGTCACCCGTTCATTCTCGCGCGCTCCCCCGGGTGCCTCGTTGCGCCGCCCCGGCATCTCCGCAGGATCTTCACAAGTCCCCTGGATTCACCGCCCGCTCGAGATCCGGTCACGCTTCGTGACCGGTTTCGGCCGGGCGGTGACGGCCGAAGGTGTGGCCTGCCCCACCCGGAGGTGTCAGCGTTGGAGCATGAGATGCCACATCGTGCCGCCGCACATGCTGGAGCGGATCGCCCGCAACGCCGACGACCCGGCCCTGCGCGCCCGGGCCCGCAGGACCCTGGCCCTCACCTCCGCCCACGCCACCGAACGCCGCCTGACGACCCCCGCCGCCGCTCCCGCCCCGTCCGGCCCGGCCGTCCCGAACCGGATGATCGCCGACGCCGGGCACAAGGAGCAGCTGCCCGGCAGGACCGTCCGCGCCGAGGGCGCCGCCGCCACCGGCGACAAGTCCTGCGACCAGGCCTACGACTGGCTCGGCGCGACGTTCGAGTTCTACGAGACCGCCTACGGCCGCGACTCCATCGACGGCGCCGGCCTCAAGATGATCTCGACGATCCACTACGGCGAGCGGTACGACAACGCCTTCTGGAACGGCGAGCAGATGGTCTACGGCGACGGCGACGGGACGATCTTCACCGACTTCACCGGACCGCTCGACGTCACCGGGCACGAGCTGACCCACGGCGTCACGCAGTACACCGCCAACCTCGACTACTCGGGGCAGTCCGGGGCGCTCAACGAGTCGGTCTCCGACGTCTTCGGCTCCCTGATCAAGCAGATGCACCTCGGCCAGACCGCCGACCAGGCCGACTGGCTCATCGGGCAGGGCCTGCTCGCGCCGAGCGTGCACGGCGTCGCGCTGCGCTCGATGAAGGAGCCCGGCACCGCCTACGACGACCCGCAGCTCGGCAAGGATCCGCAGCCCGCCGACATGAGCGGCTACGTCCACACCTACGAGGACAACGGCGGCGTCCACATCAACTCCGGCATCCCGAACCGCGCGTTCTACCTCGCGGCCGCCGCGATCGGCGGGCACGCCTGGGAGAAGGCCGGACGCGTCTGGTACGAGACCCTCACCGGCGGGTCGCTGGCGAGCGCCGTCGACTTCGCGGGCTTCGCCGCCGCGACCGTGCAGACCGCGACCCGGCTCTACGGCGCGAACTCCGCCGAGACCACCGCGGTGGCCGACGCCTGGAAAGGGGTAGGCGTGAAACAGTGACAGGGGTGGGCCTGACGACGGTGTGGGGCGGTGACGGTGCGGTGAAGGTGACAGTCGTCCGCAGCGGAGGGTTCGCCGGGATCCGGCGGCGGGCCGAGGCCGACAGCGCGACCGACCCGATGCTGGCGCGGCTGGTCGGCCGGGTCGATCTCGGGTCGGTGCCGCCGCCCGGCCGGATCCCCGACCAGTTCGTGTACGACATCGACATCGACGGGCGGCACGCCACCGTCGGCGAGGCGCAGCTCAGCGGACCGCTCCGCGAACTCGTCCACCACGTCCTCGGCCACGCGCAGTGATCCGTGCCCGCTCCCGGCCCCGGCACCGGCCGGGGCGGAGGCAGGTACGCGGGAGCGCGGGTACGCAGGAGCGCGGGTACGCAGGAGCGCGGGTACGCAGGAGCGCGGGTACGCGGGAGCGCGGGCGCCTCCCAACGCCCGCGCTCCCGGTCCCCCGGGTCAGGGGTTCCTGGTGATGGTGAACGTGGTCGTGGTGTTCCTGATGTCCTCCGCGTTGTCGTGCAGCGTCAGGTTGTTGAAGGTCGCGGAGCCGACCGCGGGGCCCTGGCCCGGTTCGGGCATCTCGTTGACCCAGATCCCGAATCCGGACTTGGCGTCGAACGCGTCACCGCTCTTGCGGGCGCCGGAGACCGTGACGTCCGTCAGGACCGTGTCGGTGATCGGCTTGAGCGGCTGCCCTCCGGAGTACTTCGTCTGGAACATGATCCCGGAGTAGGTCGGGTCGACGATGTCGACGTCGTTGACGCGGATGCCCTGGAACGGGAACTCCCCGGAGAACAGCCAGAGGGCGGGGAAGGTCTGGTTCCCCCAGAAGTGCCCGCCGGCCCGGACCAGCGAGATGTTCTCGAAGGTCGTCTTCGGGTCCGATTCGAAGCCGAGGGCGGGAATGCCGCCGAACTGCAGCGTCCCGATCGTGATCCCGGAGTAGACGAGGGTGTCGGCGATGTGGATGTTGCGGAAGGTGTTGCCGCCGCCTCCGTAGACCGCGAGCCCGGCGGCGCGCCAGGTCAGCAGCGAGGTGAGGTCCTCGAAGACGTTCCCGGTCTCCTGCTCGTTGTGGTTGTCGGTCGCCGGGAACAGCGCGAAACTGTCATCGCCCGTGGTGCGGGTCTCGACATTCGCGACGTGATTACCGGAACTGCCGTTGGTGAGGTTGAGGCCGTCCGCCCACGTGTCGCGGATCCGGGAGTTCTCGATCGTGGAATGGTCGACGTTCGTCCCCCAGAAAAGGCAGACGACGTGCTCGGCCCAGACGTCGTCGATCGTCATGTCGCTGACGTTGGAGAAGTCGAACACCTTTCCCGGCCCGTCAATGCGGGACGTGTAGTTGCCGAAGAACCCGAATCCGGAGAACGTCGAGCCGTTCGCGGTCGCGTCGGCGCGGAATCCCGCGTCGGTGTTCTGCTGGTTCGGGGGCGTGCGGAACCGGGTGAACCAGGGGCCCGCGCCGACGACCTTGACGGCCTTGCCGTAGACCTGGAACTTCTGCGCGGTGTCGTAGGTGCCCGGCGGCAGGTAGACGCCGGTCAGGTTCGGGTCCTGCCGCACCTTGTCGAGGGCGTTCTGGACGTCCTGGTGGGTGAAACCGGCGGGCTCGGCGTACTTGGCCGGGTCGGGGTTCGGCTTCGCCGTCGCCATTTCGGTGTTGATGAAGTCGATGGCGTAGGTGGTGGTGTTGGCGGCGTCCTTCTGCAGCCTGATCTTGTGGCCGGCCGGCACCGTCGTGCCGAGCATCAGGTTCGCCTCGTCGTAGATGTGGCGGGGCGGTCCGGCGCCCGGGGAGTCGCTCGGGCCCGCCTCGTTCCCGTACACCCATGTGTACCGGGAGGTGAGGTCGATGGCCTTGAGGAACGTCCCGTCGACGTAGACGTCGAGCGTCGAGTCGATGCCGCCGCCGCCCGCCGCGTCCGGGATGGAGTACCGGGTGACGAGGGTGTTGGTGGCCGCCTTGGTGGTGAACTCGACGCTGCTGCCGGTGGAGTTCAGGGTCACGGCGCGTCGGCCGGACGCCTCGCCGGCGAGGTCGCCGATGGTGCGGTTGGGGCCGACGACCGTCGCGCCGCCGCCGAGCACGCCGTCCTCGGCCTCGTACATGTCGAACGGCAGGTGCGCGCCGCGCCCGACGAACAGGGATTGCGTGGAGGTGTTGTTCTCGCGCTTGACCGGCACCTCGTTGGCGTCGTCCTCGACGGTGGTCCTGATCGTGTAGCGGCCGTTCGAGGCCGTCCAGGTGCCGAGGTCGACGGGCGCGGCGGCGGTGCCGGGCGCGAGGGAGCCGCTGAAGGAACCGGTGAGCGTCTTCACCGTGGTGCCGCCGTCGAGGATCGCCAGCGTGACGCCGTGGGAACCGCCGGCGGTGGCCTCGGTGCCGTCGTTGCGCAGCGTCACCGAGAACCTGACCGCGTCGCCGGCCCGCGGGTTGCCGGGGCTCCAGGTGACCGCCTGCGCCACCAGGTCGGAGCTCGGCACCGGCGCGATCTTCAGCGCCGTGCTCGCCGTGTTGTTGGTCTCGTTCAGCTCCACGTCGTCGTCGCCCGCATCGGCGGTGGCGGCGACCGTGTAGCCGCCGGCGCCGTGCGTGCCGATCGATCCGGACACGGTGGCGGACGCGCCCGCGGCCAGCTCCCCGACCTGCGCGGACGCGGCCTTGGCGCCGCCGACGAGGAAGTCGAGCGTGCTCGGGTCCGCGGTGCCCGTGCCGATGTTCTTCACGGTCGCGTGGAACGTGACGTCGTCGGTCTCGTCCGGGGCGGCGGGGTCCCAGGACAGGTTCGTGACGGTCAGGTCCGGGGCCGGCGCCGGGGTGCCGATGACCTGGAACTCGGCGGCCTGGCCGCCCGGCGCGCCGGAGTTGGCGGTGAACTGGAGCCGCACCTGCGCCGCGTTCGCGGTGACCGGGATCGTCACGGTGTTCCCGGTGGACGGGTCGAACGTGTACGCGGCGGCGGGCTTGACGGTCGTGAACGCGTCCTTGGGGCCGCCGCGTCCGAGCACCTCGATCGTCTGGGTGCGTTTCGTCCACGCCGCGTCGGGGTTCAGCTTCACCACCACGAACGTGAGATCGGCCTTCGCGCCGAGGTCGACGGTCAGCGTGGCCGGGTACGCGCCGGGCGCGGACTCCCAGTAGGTCGCGGGGTCGTTGTCGTTGGCGTTGCCCTCGACGAACGAGTAGACGTGCGACGACGCGGTGATCGGCTTGCCGGCGGCGAGGTTCGTCCCGCCGCCCTGGCCCTGCCGGGTCACGACGTTGCTGTCGCCCGACACGTTGCCGGCCGCGTCCCGCGCGCGCACGAAGTAGGAGACGGTCGCGGTGGCGGGCTGGTCGTCGGTGTAGGTGAGGACATCGCCGGCGACGCTCGCGCGCTTCTCGCCGTTGGCGTAGACGTCGTATCCGGTGACGCCGACCGCGTCGGACGCGGCGTTCCAGGTCAGCCTGATCTTCCCGGCGGACGGTTCGGTGAACGCGAGCCCGGCCGGAGCGGTCGGCGGCGTCTGGTCTCCGGTGGAAGGCCCGTAGATCTCCAGCTCGGACAGCTGCCCGGCGGGCCAGCCGGTGTTGGCGGTGATGCGGACGCGCAGGTAGCGGGTCGGCTTGGCGTCGTAGGTCAGCGTGACGGTGTTGTCCGCGGCGGGGTCGAAGACCCGTCCGCCGGATCCGACGAGGTCGGTGTAGGTCGTCCCGTCCGTGCTGCCCTGCACGGACAGCGTCTGGGTGCGGGCGCCCCAGTTCGCGGTCGGGAGCTTCAGGACGACCTTGTTCGTGTCGACGGACGCGCCGAGGTCGACCTGGATCCACTGCGGGAAGGCGTTGTTCGCGCTCTCCCAGTAGGTCGACTGGTTCCCGTCGTTGACGTTCGCGGCGGCGTACTGGCCGTTGGAACTGCTCGCGGACACGGTCTTGCCCGCGGCGAGGTTCGTTCCGGCCGCCGCCGCGGGCGCCGCCGCCGGGCCGGT
>NZ_JBEZJL010000139.1:0-16151 GCF_040651755.1 Actinomadura sp. NPDC048394
CGCCGGGCCGGCGCCGAGGGCCCGGGGGGGGGGGCCGCGGCCGCGCCGGGGCCGCCCGGCGCGGGGGCCCCCCCCCACCGCGGGGCGGCGCCCCCCGCGGCGGTTCCGCCTAGTGGACGGTCTGCGGGACCTTCCACGGGTTGTCGTCGCGCAGGGGCGGCGGCAGCAGGTCCTGCGGCCAGCCCTGGAACGCGACGGGCCGCAGGAACCGCTCGATCGCGGCCGTGCCGACCGATGTGGTGGCCGGCGCGGTCGTCGCCGGGTACGGGCCGCCGTGCTCCATCGCGTAGCTGACGGCGACGCCGGTGGGCCACTGGTTCCACAGCACGCGCCCGCTGCGGTCCGCGAGCACGCCGGTGAGCGCGGCGAGGTCGCCGGTCTCGTCCGGTTCGGCGTGCAGCGACGTGGTGAGCTGCCCGGGCAGGGCGGCGACGGCGTCCGCGACGTCGGCGAGGTCGTCGTAGGTGACGACGAGGCCGAGCGGGCCGAAGCACTCCTGACCGGCGGCGTCGGCGTCGGCGCGGAACGCCTCCAGGTCCATGGTCAGCAGGCGCGGGGCGGTGGACGTCCCGTCCTCGGGCCACACGACGCGGCGGACGCCGGGGCGGCCGCCGAGCGCGTCGGACACCGCGAGGAAGCCGGACTCGATGCGGTCGTTCAGCATCGGCGCGGGGCCGACGCCGCGCAGCCGCTCGGCGATCTCGTCCACCAGGGCGGCCGGCGCGAACAGCAGGCCGGGGTTGGTGCAGAACTGGCCGGCGCCGAGGGTGAGGGACGCGGCGTAGCCCTGCGCGATCTCGTCGGCCCGCGTCTCGGCGGCGCGCGGCGTCACCACGGTCGGGTTGACGCTGCCGAGCTCGCCGAAGAACGGGATCGGGGTGGGCCGCTCCGCCGCGATCTTGGCGAGGGCGAGGCCGCCCTTCTCCGAGCCGGTGAACGCGGCGGCGGCGATGCCGGGGTGGCGGAGCGCCTCGACGCCCTCCGCCTCGCCCTCGATCAGGCCGAACACGCCGTCCGGCAGCCCGGCGCCGGCGATGACCTCGGCGGTGCGGCGCGACAGCCGGGGGTGGCCCGGGTGCGCCTTGACGACGACGGGGCAGCCGGCGGCGAGCGCGGAGGCGGTGTCGCCGCCCGCGACGCTGAACGCGAACGGGAAGTTGCTCGCGGCGAACACCAGCACGGGGCCGACGGCCGTCCGGTAGCGGCGCAGGTCGGGCCGGGGGCCGCTCGGCCACTTCGGGTCGGGGCGGTCGATGCGGGCGTCGTAGAACGCGCCCTCCCGGACCTGGTCGGCGAACAGCCTGAGCTGGAACGTGGTGCGGGTGAGCTCGCCGTTCAGCCGGGTCTCGCCGAGGTGGCTCTCCTCGTCGGCGAGGGCGACCAGCTCGGCGCGGGCGGCCTCCAGGGCGTCCGCGATCGCGGTCAGGCCCTCGGCGCGCTCCTGCGGCGGTGCCGCGGCCCATCCGGCCGCGGCGGACACGGCGGCGGCGACGGCCTGGTCCGGTGTCATGAGGTGCTCCCTTCGTCCCCGGCGCGCGGGGTGGTGCGGACGGTCCCCGGTCGTCCCCGATTCTCCACCGAGTTCCGGTACCCGTAGAACGCGTAGACGATCAGGCCGAGCAGCATCCACACCACGAACCGGACCCAGGTGACCCAGTCGAGGTTGGCGATCAGCCAGATCGAGAAGCCGATCCCGACCAGCGGCACCAGCGGCACCCAGGGGGTGCGGAACGAGCGCGGCAGGTCGGGCCGGGTCCTGCGCATCACCATGATCGCGACGGCGACCACGATGAACGCCATCAGGATGCCGATGTTGGTGAGGTCGGCGGCCTCCTTGATCGGCAGGAACCCGGCGATGACCGCCGAGCCGATCCCGACGAGCCAGATCACCCGGTTCGGGACCTGCCGCCGCGGGTGGTTCTTGGCGAAGTAGGCGGGCAGCAGCCCGTCCCGGCTCATCGAGAACCAGACGCGGGTGACGGCGAGCATGTTCGCCAGCGCGGAGGTGGTGATGCCGATGACGGCGCCGACCGCGACGACGGTGCCGAGGCCGGCGAGGCCGACGGAGGCGAGAGCGCTGGAGAACGGGCTCTTGACGTCGATGTGCCGGTAGTCCTGCATGCCCAGCAGCACGATGCAGACGAGCAGGTAGATGACCGCGGCGATGGCGAGCGAGATGACGATCGCCTTCGGCAGCACCTTCTTGGCCTCGGCGCTCTCCTCCGCCGCCGCGCTCATCGCGTCGTAGCCGTACACGGCGAAGAACGTGGTGGCGGCGCCGGAGATCGCGCCGCCGATACCGAACGGCAGGAACGGACTGAAGTTGCCGCCGGAGACGTGGAACGCTCCCGCGATCACGACGAGGGCGACGATGCCGAGCTTGACGACGACGAGGATCGTCTCGAACCGCGCCGACTCCTTCGTCCCGCGCGACAGCACGAACGCCAGCAGCAGGCACAGCAGCGCCGCGAACAGGTCGATCTTGTGGCCGGAGCCGGTGCCGGGCGCGCCGAGCGCCCAGTGCGGGATGTCCAGGCCGACCTGGTCGAGGATGTAGGACAGGTAGCCGGAGATCGCGATGGCGACGACCGCGACGATCGCGGTGTACTCCAGCAGCAGGTCCCAGCCGATCGCCCAGCCGATCGCCTCGCCGAGCGCGGCGTAGGAGTAGGTGTAGGCGGACCCGGCCTTCGGGATGAGGCCGGCGAACTCGGCGTAGCAGAGCGCGGCGGCGCTGCTCGCGACGATCGCGATGAGGAACGAGATCATCACGCCGGGCCCGGCGTCGTCGTGCGCGACGACGCCGGCGAGCGAGAACACGCCCGCGCCGACGAGCCCGCCGAGGCTGAGCGCGACGAGCTGCCACAGGCCCATGGTGCGGCGCAGGCCGCCGGCGGTCTCCTCCTCGGACGAGTCGACCGGCTTCAGGCGGAAGATCCCCGCTCGGGTGAACAGCCCGCGCGCGGCCGGATCGGCCGACGGGGGCGTTTTTGGCATGGCTTGGGACATGACGGTCCCTCCCGGATGGGTCAGGAAATACCAAGGGGTGGGTCATGCGGCGGCCGGCGCGGTGCGGCCGGCCGCCGTGAAGAGCCCGGACGGGGCCGCTGGCCCCGGAACCGGAAAGGCCGATCGGCCTAGAGGACGAAGCCCTCGGGGAAGGGATCGGCGGGGTCGAGCAGGTAGGTGGCGTTGCCGGTGATCCAGGCGCGGCCGGTGAACTCGGGGATCACCGCGGGGAGCCCGCCGGCCTCGGCGGTGCCGACGAGCCGGCCGGTGAACCGGGTGCCGATGAACGACTCGTTCACGAACTCGGTGTGCAGCGGCAGCTCGCCGCGCGCGTGCAGCTGCGCCATCCGCGCGGACGTGCCGGTGCCGCAGGGCGAGCGGTCGAACCAGCCGGGGTGAATCGCCATCGCGTTGCGCGAGCGCTTCGCGTCCGAGCCGGGCGCGAGGAACTGGACGTGCTTGCAGCCTCCGATCAGCGGGTCGCCGGGGTGCACGGGGCGGTCGGTCTCGTTGATCGCCGCCATGATCGCGAGCCCGGCCTTGAGGATGTCGTCCTTGCGGGCCCGGTCGAACGGCAGCCCGAGCCGCTCCAGCTCGGTGATCGCGTAGAAGTTGCCGCCGTACGCCATGTCGTAGCGGACCTCGCCGAGGCCCGGCACGTCGACGACGGCGTCCTGACGCAGCGCGAACGCGGGGACGTTGCGGAGCGTGACGTTCTCGGCGACGCCGTCGCGGACGGCGACGCGGGCCTCGACGAGCCCGGCCGGGGTGTCCAGCCGGACGATCGTCTCCGGCTCGGTCACCTCGACCATCCCGGTCTCGACCAGCACGGTCGCGACGCCGATGGTGCCGTGCCCGCACATCGGCAGGAACCCGCTGACCTCGATGTACACCACGCCCCAGTCGGCGTCCGGCCGGGTCGGCGGCTGGAGCAGCGCGCCGCTCATCGCGGGGTGGCCGCGCGGCTCGTCCACCAGGAACCGGCGCAGCCCGTCGAGGTGCTCGACGGCGTACCGGCGGCGCTCGGCCATCGTCGCGCCCGGGATGGGCGCGACGCCGCCGGTGACGACGCGGGTCGGCATGCCCTCGGTGTGCGAGTCGACCGCGGTGATCGACCGGGCCGAGCGCATCAGGCGGCCTGCCGCTGCGCGAGGGCGTCGATGGCGCGGGCCATGTCGGCGGTGACGCCGGCGCGGTGCTCGTCGGTCAGCGGGCCGCGCGGCGGGCGGCACGGGCCGCCGTACCGGCCGACCTGCTCCATGCCGAGCTTGATCGCCTGGACGAACTCGGTGCGCGAGTCCCAGCGGAACGCGGCGACGAGCGGCTCGTACAGGGCGCGGGCCTCCTCCAGCTTGCCGGTGGTGGCGAGCTCGTACAGCAGCGCGGACTCGGCGGGGAACACGTTCGGGAAGCCGGCGAACCAGCCGGTGGCGCCCATCAGCAGCGCTTCGAGGGTGACGTCGTCGGCGCCGGCGACGACCTCCAGGCCGGGCGCCCTCTCCTTGATCTCCAGGACGCGGCGGACGTCGCCGGAGAACTCCTTGACCGCCACGATGCCGTCGATCTGCGCGATCTCGGCGAGCAGGTCGGGGGTGAGGTCGACCTTGGTGTCGATCGGGTTGTTGTAGACCATGACGGGCAGCCCGACGGACGCGACGGCCTCATAATGGGCGATGACCTCGCCGCGGTTGGCGCGGTACATCGTCGGCGGCAGGCACAGCACGCCGTGCGCGCCGTCCTCGGCGGCGAGCTCGGCCCAGTGCTTGGCCTGGTGGGAGCCGGGGCCGTGCACGCCGACCACGACGACGCCGTCCTTGCCGACGGCCTCGATCGCGGTGCGGGCGACGCGGCGGCGCTCCTCGTCGGTCAGCGACGAGTACTCGCCGAGCGAGCCGTTCGGGCCGACGCCGCGGCAGCCGTTGTCGACGAGCCAGCGGCAGTGCTCGGCGTACTTGTCGTAGTCGACGGCGAGCCCGGCGGGAGCGGTGGCGTCCTCGTAGTAGGGCAGCGCCGTCGCAACGATGACGCCGCCGAGGCTCAGGAGCTTGGTGTCGCTCATCGGGCGCTCTCTTTCTGGTCGGGGTTCGGTGTGTTCTCGGTGGGGGGACTTGCGAGCTCGCCGAGCCTGATGGGCTGGGCGATGGGACGGTGGTGGGGGTTCGCCCCAGGCACCTTGCCGGAAAGCAGTTCGGCGACCGTGGGGCCGCAGACGCGGGCCTGGCACGGTCCGAGCCCGGCGCGGGTGCCGAGCTTGACCGCGCGGGCGGACCCGCTCGCCTCGTCGCCGACCGCACGGCGCAGGGAGCCGTAGGTGGTCTCCTCGCAGCGGCAGACGACGGTCTCGTCGCGCAGCCAGCCGGGCCAGGCCGCGCCGATCGGGTGCGCGGCGGCGAGCCGGGCGGCGAACGCGCGGGCCTGGTCGCGGCGGCGGCGCAGCGCGGCGGCCTCGCGGGCGCCGGGGTCTCCTCCCCCGGCGATCCAGCCGGCGAGCAGGCCCTCGGTGCGGGCGGCGGGCGCCCCGCCGATGCCGGTGATCTCGCCGGCCGCGTACACGCCGGGCGCGGTGGTGCGCTGGTCGGCGTCCACCTCGGTGAACGCGCCGCCGGGCGTGCGGGCCAGCGCGCAGCCCGCCGCCACGGGCAGTTCGAGCTGCGGGCTGAACCCGTGCGTGACGCACAGCGCGTCGACCGGGACGGTGCGCTCGGTGCCGGGGACGACCGACCAGTCGGGACGCAGCCGCGCCGTGACCGCCTCTTCGACGCGCCCGTCGCCCCGGGCCTCGATCACGGCGCGGCCCGTCCGGTACGGGACGCGGTGCCGGGCCAGCAGCCCCGCGTACTCGGCGAGCTCCCCGGCCTTGCCGGCCTGCGACGCCAGCTCCCAGGGGCGGCGGCTCCAGCCGCGCGCGACGGTCGCGGCGGGGTTGGCCTCCAGCACCTCCAGGACGGTGGCGCCCGCCTCGATCAGCGACGCGGCGACCGGGAGAAGGAACGGTCCAGAACCGGCGATCAGGACGGGGTCGCCGACGACGAGGCGCTCCCCCTTGGCGAGCGCCTGCGCGGCACCGGCGGTGTAGACGCCGGGCAGTTCCCACCCGGGGAACGGCAGGACGCGGTCGTGGGCGCCGGGCGCGAGGACCAGCGCGTCCGGACGCAGGACGCGGCGCTCGCGTCCTGCCGCGTCGGCCTCGCCGCGCAACACGTGGACGAGCGGGGCTCCCTCGTCGGGCCGTTCGAGCGACCAGACGGTGCTCTCCGGCCACCAGTCGCAGCGAGGATGCCCGAGGACGTGGTCACGCAGCCGCTCGAAGCCGCGCCAGCCGTGGTGCAGGCGCCCCGGGTTCACGGCGGCGAACGCGTCGGGCAGCATCCGGTGGTACTGGCCGCCGGGGTGCTCGGACGCGTCGATCAGCGTCACGTCCGCACCGGCGCGCAGCGCGCCCGCCGCGGCACCGAGACCGGCGGGTCCGGCGCCGACGACCACGACATGGCGGCTCATCGGGCGTCCTCGCCACGCGACTGGGTGGCGACGGCGTCGCCGTCGTGAGCGCGGCGGCGGCAGGCCCGCACGTCGCGGACGCCGTTGACGGTGACGAGGCAGTCAAAGCAGGCGCCGATCCCGCAGAACACGCCGCGCGGGGCGCCCGACGGACCGGACCGCCATGTGCGGCGCCCGGAGGCGAGCAGCACGCCCGCGATCGTCTGACCGGCGACGCCGTCGACGGGCTCGCCGTCCACGGTGATCCGCAGCGGGATGTCGGGGCGGCGCCCGGCCGCGTCCCTGGCCGCGGGCACGAGTCTCGCGCTCACAGGTTCTCTCCTTCGGACTGGACGGCGGGCCGGTCCGCGCGGAACGGCGCGGCGTCGATCGCGGGCTCGCGGCCGAGCATCAGGTCGCGCAGGACGGCGGCGGTCCCGGCGGACAGCCCGATCCCGGCGCCCTCGTGGCCGGTGGCGTGCCAGAGGCCGTCCAGCTCCGGGTCGGGGCCGATGACGGGCAGGTGGTCGGGGACGAACGGGCGGAACCCGCCGTAGGCGCGGATCACGGGCACGCCGGCCAGCATCGGGAACAGCCGCAGCGCCTTGGCGGCGATGACCGACAGCACCTCGGGGCGGAGCCGGTCGTCGAACCCGACGCGGCGGCGCGAGGAGCCGAGCAGGATCGTGCCGCCGCGGGTGGCCTCGACGACCGCGGACGCCTGGAGGTCCTCGGCGGCGCTGCCGACGGCGCCGACGTAGTCGGCGTCGTAGACCTTGTGGAAGACGGTCGGCGGCATCGGCGCGGTCACCAGCACCTCGCCGCGCCGGGGCCGGACGTCCAGCCGGACGCCGAGCCTCTTCGCGACCTCCCCGGACCAGGGCCCGGCGGCGTTGACGACCGCGTCGCCCTCGATCGTCCCGGTGGACGTGCGGACGCCGGTGATCCGCCCGCCGCGGCGGACGGCGCCGAGCACCTCGCAGCCGGTGCGCAGCTCGGCTCCGGCACGCACGGCGGCGGCCAGCAGCGCGGTCGCGGCGCCCGCCGGCTGCACCTGCGCGTCCTCGGGGTAGCGGACGGCCATCGCGACGTCGCGGGTGAGGTGGGGTTCGGCGGCGGCGAGCGCGGCGGCGTCCATCTCGTCGGCGGTCACCCCGGCCTTCCGCTGGCCCTCGGCGAACTCGGCGAGCGCGCCGGCGCCCTCGGGCGTCGTGGCGACGACGATGCCGCCCTTGGAGTCCCATTCGGCGGCTGCGGCGTTCGGGTCGCCGTCCAGGATCGCGGGCCACAGCTCGCGGGACAGCCTCGCCAGCTCCAGCTCGGGGCCGGGCCCCTTGTCGGAGACCAGGACGTTGCCCTCGCCGTGCGCGGTGGTGCCCGCCGCGGGGCCGGACCGGTCGACGACCGTGACCGCGCATCCCGCGAGGGCCAGCTCGCGGGCGCAGGCCGCACCGACCATCCCGGCCCCCAGCACCACGACCCGCGCCATCGACCCTCCCGCCGTCACCGTCACATCCAGGGCGTTCGTTAAACCGAACGACCCCGAGAGTATGTCGGCGCGCCGCGCGCTGTCAACGCGCGGATGAGAGCGGCGTCACGGCGTCTCGACCAGGTGCGGCGGCTCCGCCGGAGTCGAGTGAAGCCGCTGGTCAGAGCGGTACTGGAGGAGCAGCACGGAGCGGACGGGCCCGGCGAGCGCGGTGTAGGCGTGCGGCAGCCGGGCATCGAAGCTCACGTAGTCGCCGGGCCCGAGTTCGACCTCCCGGTCGTCCACCCGAACGCCCAGCCGGCCCGCCTGCACGATGGTGTGCTCGGTGCCGACATGGCCGAGCGAGTCCTGCCGGGAGTCGGCCCTGACCTGCTGGTCGTACACCTCGAAGATCGCTCCGCCGGACTCGATGCCGCGCAGCGGCCGCAGGTCGACGCCCTCGCCGCGCAGCACCTCGACGTCCGCGCCGCGCACCACCGTCAGCCCGGACGGCTCCTGGTGGTCCAGCAGGTCGGAGATCGGCACCTCCAGGGCGCGCGACAGGCTGAACACCGTCTCGATGGTCGGGTTGCCGGCACCCGCCTCCAGCTGCGACAGCGTCGCCTTGCCGATCTTGGACCGGCGGGACAGCTCCGACAGCGACAGCCCGAGCTCCAGCCGCGCGCGGCGCAGGTTGCCCGCCAGCACGTCCCGCACCGAATCGCCCGGACCGCCCACGTGCCCGCCCCCTTCGCTCGCGGGACCCCGCCCGCTCGCCATCCTTGCGTTCGCTTTAACGAACACGTAGTTTACCGACGGCGCCGCGTGCCGGGCGGATCGGCCCGCTGCCCGGCCCACTACAGGGCGACGAGCCTGCCCACCCCGGCGGCGCGGGCGCGGTCCACGATGACGGCCGCGGCGGCGGTGTCCTGCACGCCCAGGCCGACGCTGTTGTAGAAGACCACGTCGCCGGCCGCCTCACGGCCGGGGGCGAGCCCGGCGACGATCGGGCCGAGCGGCCGGATCCGGTCCTCGCCCAGCCGGCCGTCGCGCAGGCCCGCGACGATCGGGCCCGCCTGCAGCCGGGCGGTGTCCACGTCGTCGACGACGACGGCCGCCGCGCGGTCGATGAGCGCGCCGTCGACCTCGCAGCGGTCCGGCGCGAACGAGCCGACGCTCAGCACCGTGCAGCCCGGTCCGACCCATTCGCCGAGGACGACCGGCTCCGCGCTGGTCGTGGCGGTGACGACGACGTCCGCGCCCGCGACGGCCGCGCGGACGTCCCCGGTCCCCTCGACCGGGAGCTCCAGCTCCGCGGCCAGCTCGGCTGCGGCGCCGCACGTCCCGGCGTTGCGGCAGGCCACGGTCACCCGCTCGATCGGCCGGACCCGCGTCAGCGCCCGCACGTGCGCGCGGCCCTGCACGCCGCAACCGACCACGGCGAGCCGCGACGCGCCCGGTACCGCGAGGTGGTCGGCGGCGACCGCGCTCGCCGCCGACGTCCGCAGCGTCGTGACCGCCTCGCCCTCGATGATCGCGACGGGCCGCCCGTCCTCCAGGTCCTGCACGGTGACCAGCGCCGCGACGGTCGGCAGGCCGCGCGCGGCGTTGCCCGGCGTGACGCTGCCGAACTTCGCGACCGCGCCGGTCCCGGGAAGCCGCGACACGTAACTGAACGCGACGGCGCCGTCCGGCCCGTCCAGCAGGACCCGCGGCGCGAGCCGCGCCTCCCCCGTGCCGAGCGCCGCGAACGCGGCGCGCTGCGACTCGATCGCGGCCGGCAGGTCGAACACCGTGCGCACGTCGGCGGCGGACAGCAGCAGGACGTCGGCCATGCGCCGATCCTCGCGAGCCGCTCCCCGCGCTGTCGAGGCCGGGAGGGCAAGCGGTGCTTACCGATCACGACATGAGATCGCATGCTTCGTCGTCTCGACGGCCGTCCGTCGACGGATCACGCTTTTGCCAACCCGCCTGACGAGCGAGGGAGCACCGATGACGGCCACGAAACCACGGCGCCGCGGAGCGCGAAAGCACGGGCTCACGGCGGCCGGCGCCGGGCTGCTGCTGATCCCGCTCGCCGCCGGCTGCGGATCGGGCGGCTCCGGCGGCTCCGGCGACATCAAGATCGGCGTGCCGGCCCCGCTGAGCGGCGACTCCGCCTCCGCCGGCCAGGACATCCTCGCGGCCGCGAAGGTCGCCGCCGACGAGGTCAACAAGGCCGGCGGGGTGAAGGGCAAGAAGATCAAGATCGTCCAGGCGGACGACCAGTGCAGCGCGCAGCAGGGCGCTCAGGCCGCGCAGAAGCTGCTCAACAGCGGCGTCATCGCCGTCGCGGGCGGCTACTGCTCGGGCGCCGCGGTGCCCGCGATCCCGATCTACGGGCGGCGCAGCGTCCCGTTCGTCATGGACGCCTCCACGAACCCGTCGCTCACCGACAGCGGCAAGGGCAAGGTGTTCCGGACCTGCGGGCGCGACGACAACCAGGGCCTGGTCGCCGCGAAGTTCATGACCGGGCCGCTCGGCGCGAGGCGGATCGCGCTGCTGCACGACAACACCACCTACGCCAAGGGCCTCGCGGACGCGGCGGCGAACTCGGTGAAGCAGGCCGGCGGGCAGGTCGTCTACGAGGACGCGCTGCAGCCGGGCCAGTCCGACTACAGCCCCGTCCTGACGAAGGTCGCCTCGACGAAACCGGACGTGCTGTACTTCACTGGCTACTACGCCGAGGCGGGGCTGCTGATGAAGCAGCGCAAGCAGCTCGGCCTGAGGTTCACGCTGATGGGCGGGGACGCCACGACCGACGCGACCGTCCTGAAGACGGCCGGATCGGCGGCGGACGGCTACATCGCCACGACCGCGCCGCTCGCGAAGGACCTCCCGGCGGCGTCGGGGTTCGTGTCGGCCTACAAGGCGAAGAACGGCGCCGACCCCGGGCCGTTCTCCGTCTACGAGTACGACGCGGTGAAGGTCCTCGCGAAGGTCATCGGGCAGACCGGGACGAAGGGCGCCGACATCATCAAGGGCCTGCACGGCGTCAAGGACTTCCCCGGCATCACCGGCCCGATCACGTTCGACGCGAAGGGCGACCGGACCGACCCGCTGTACATCACCGTCCACGTGCAGAACGGCGCGTTCACCGCCTACAAGAAGCTCGACAAGAGCGGCGCCTGGGTGGACGCCAAGGCCTCGTGAGCGCGGCGGCATGAGCGAGTTCGTCCAGTACCTGGTGAACGGCCTGACCATCGGGGCGTTCCTGGCGCTGATCGCGCTCGGCTACTCGATGATCTACGGCGTGGTGCGGCTGATCAACTTCGCGCACGGCGACGTGTTCATGATCGGGGCGTTCGCCGGCTACGGGGTGCTGACCACGCTCGGCGTGACCGGCGGGATGGCGTGGCCCGCCGTGCTCGCCGCGGTGGTGGCGGGCGCGCTCGCCACCGGCCTGGTCGGCACCGGGATCGCCCGCGCCGCCTACGTCCCGCTGCTGTCCTCGCCGCGGCTCGCGCTGCTGATCTCCGCGATCGGCGTGTCGCTGGCGCTGGAGGAGGGCGTGAAGGACCTGACGCACGCCCGGTTCAAGTCGTATCCGGGGGTGCTGGACGGCGGCCGGATCTTCAGCGGGACCGTCCGCGTCACCTGGGGCCAGCTCGCGCTGGTGCTGCTGTCGGTGGCGCTGATGGCGGGGCTGTGGCTGTTCGTCACCCGGACCGTCACCGGGACGGCGATGCGGGCGCTGGCGATGGACCGGGACGCGGCGCGGCTGCAGGGCATCAACGTGGAGCGGCTCATCCTCGTCACGTTCTTCGTCGGCTCCCTGCTCGCGGGCGCCGCCGGCGTCATGTACGGGCTGTACTACGTGCAGATCAGCTTCGGGATGGGGTTCCTGATCGGGCTTCGCGCGTTCACCGCCGCGGTGCTCGGCGGCATCGGGAACCTGCCGGGGACGATGGTCGCGGGCGTGTGCATCGGGCTCGTCCAGTCGTTCGCCGCCGGGTACGTCTCGTCCCGCTGGACCGATGTGATCATCTTCGGGCTGCTGATCGCGGTGCTGGCGCTGCGGCCGACCGGGCTGTTCGGCGAGCGCGTCGTGGAGCGCGCATGAGGGCCCCGAACGCGCCGGCCCGCGACCTGGCGCTCCGGCACGGCGGCTGGCCGCTGCTGATCGTGCTCGCGCTGGCCGGCGGGCAGGTGATGGACGACTACCAGGTCACCGTCGCCGGGACGATCCTGATCTACGCGATCCTCGGGCTCGGCATCAACATCGTCGTCGGCTACGCCGGGCTGCTCGACCTCGGGTTCGCGGCGTTCTTCGCGATCGGCGCGTACACGTCCGGGCTGCTGATGGTGAAGTGGCACTGGAACTTCTGGCTGACGCTGCCGGCCGCGGTGCTCGCCGCGGCCGCCGCCGGCGTCGTGATCGGCTATCCGACGCTGCGGCTGCGCAGCGACTACCTCGCGATCGTCACGCTCGGCTTCGGCGAGATCATCCGGATCACGGTGGTGAACCTGGACGTCACCGGCGGGCCGAACGGGCTGACCGGGATCCCGCCGGTGTCGGTCGGCGGCACGGAGATCGTCACGCCCACCGGCTTCTTCTACCTGGCACTGGCGTTCTTCGTTGTCGTGCTGGTCTTGACCGGCCTGCTGGCGCGGTCGCGGCTGGCGTACGCGTGGCGGGCGATCCGGTCCGACGACACCGCCGCGGAGGCGGTCGGCGTCCCGTCGCGGCGGGTGAAGCTGCTCGCCTACGTCCTCGGCGCCGCCGTCGGCGCGGTCGCCGGCCCGCTGAACGCGGCGCAGCTCGGCACCATCGACCCGTCCAGCTTCACGTTCCTGACCTCGCTGATGATCCTGCTCGTGGTGATCATCGGCGGGATGGGCAGCCGGCCGGGGGTGATGGTCGGCGCGGTCGTCATCGTCGCGCTGCCCGAGGTGCTGCGGACCGTGCAGGAGTACCGGGGGCTGTTCTTCGCGCTGCTGCTCATCGTCATCGTGATCCTGCGGCCGCAGGGCGTGTGGCCGGCCCGGCCGCGCCGGTTCCGGCTGCCCGCGCGGGCGCCGGCCGAGGCGCGGCCCGCCCCGCCCGGCGCGGGAACGCTGCTGGAGGTGGACGGGCTGTCCCGCGAGTTCGGCGGCGTCACGGCCGTCGCGGACCTGCGGCTGCGCGCCGCCGCCGGGCAGGTGGTGAGCGTGATCGGCCCGAACGGGGCGGGCAAGACCACCGCGTTCAACTGCATCACCGGGCTGATCCCGCCGTCGGCGGGCACCGTCGCGCTCGCCGGCCGGCGGGTGCGCGGGCTGTCCCCGCACCGGGTCGCCGCCGCCGGGCTGGCCCGCACGTTCCAGAGCATCCGGCTGTTCGACGAGATGACCGTCGCCGAGAACGTGCTGATCGGCCGGTTCGCCCGCGACCGGGCGCTGCTGCGGCCGCCGCGCCGCGCCGACCTGGACGCCGTCCGCCGCTGCCTCGACTTCGTCGGGCTGGCCGGCGCGGCGGACCGGCCCGCCGGGGGCCTGCCCTACGGCGACCGGCGCCGGCTCGAGATCGCGCGGGCGCTCGCCGCCGAGCCGCGGGTGCTGCTGCTGGACGAGCCCGCCGCGGGCGCCAACCCGACCGAGAAGCGCGCGCTGATGGAGCTGATCGCGCGGATCAGCGGGCTCGGCACCGCCGTCGTGCTGATCGAGCACGACGTCGCGCTCGTCATGTCGATCTCCGACCGGGTCACCGTGCTGGAGCACGGCCGGGCGATCGCGGAGGGCCCGCCCGCCGAGATCCAGACGGACCCCCGGGTGATCGCCGCGTACCTCGGCGTGCCCGACGACCCGGAGACCGACCTCGTCACGGAGGTGCTGGGGTGACCCTGCTGCGGGTGACGGACCTGCACAGCCGCTACGGGCAGGTCGAGGCGCTGGCCGGGATCTCCTTCGAGGTCGCCGAGGGCGAGATCGTCGCACTGCTCGGCAGCAACGGCGCCGGCAAGACGACGACGCTGCGCACCGTCACCGGGCTGCACCGGGCCCGGTCGGGGCGGGTCGAGTTCGACGGCCGCGACATCACCCGGCTGGACGCGCACCGGGTCGTCGCGGCGGGGTTCGGGCACGTCCCGGAGGGCCGCCGGGTGTTCCCCGCGCTGACGGTCGCGGAGAACCTGCTGCTCGGCGGCTACCTCCGGCGCCGCGACCGGGCCGCGGTGACCGCCCGCCGCGAGGAGGTCTACGCGATGTTCCCGCGCCTCGGCGAGCGGCGCGGGCAGCTCGCCGGGCTGCTGTCCGGCGGCGAGCAGCAGATGCTCGCCATCGGCCGCGCGCTGATGCTGCGCCCCCGCCTGCTCGCCCTCGACGAGCCGACGATGGGGCTCGCACCGCGCACGGCGCAGCAGGTGCTGCAGGTCGTCCGCGACATCAGGGACCAGGGCGCGACCGTCCTGATCGTCGAGCAGAACGCGCACCAGACGCTCCGCCTCGCCGACCGCGCCTACGTGCTCGAGACGGGCCGCATCGTGCTGGACGGCCCGGCCGCGGACCTCGCGCGCGACGACCGCGTCAAGGCCGCCTACCTCGGCGGCGACCCCGTCATCGAGACCGGCTGATCAGCGCCGCGGCCTACTGAAACCGATTTCTGTTCTTCGTCGCGGCCGCGCGTTCTCCGCTGCCCGGATGGCGTAGATCCGCAGGTCGCGCACCTTTTCGCACCTCGCCCCTTGACATCGTCGACGCTCTTGCTGCAATCATTCTCTGACAACGGTTTCAGTGATCTGGGCAACAGACGGGAGTCGACGTGGCGACCATCCACGACGTGGCGGCGCGGGCCGGGGTCTCCCCCGCCACCGTCTCGCGGTTCCTGCGGGGGCAGCGGGTCAGGTCGGCGGACGCCATCCGGGCCGCCGTGGATGAGCTGGGCTTCGCGCCGAACATCGCGGCGCAGTCGCTGAAGTCGGGACGCACCCGCACCATCGGCGTCGTCGTCCCCGACATCACCAACCCGTACTTCGCCGCCGTCGTGAAGGGCATGGAGTCCGTCAGCCGCGACCGCGGCTACCGGCTGCTGCTCGCCAACAGCGACGAGAGCGGCGCCCGCGAGGCCGACCTGCTCGCCGACATGGCCCGCCAGGTCGACGGCATCATCCTCGCCCCGGCCACCGAGCACGAGCAGACCCCGCTGCAACTGCGCGACAGCGGGCTCCCGGTCGTGTTCATCGACCGGGACCTCGCCGACGGGGAGAGCTTCGACGCCGTCCTCGTCGACAACCGCGCGGGCGGCCGGCAGGCCGCCGAGCACCTCCTCGCCCTCGGCCACACCCGCATCGCGATGATCAGCGGCGGCCAGGAGTCCACGCCGGGCCGGTACCGGCGGGACGGCTTCCTGGAGGCCGTGTCCGCCGCCGGCGTCGAGATCCCGCCGGAGCTCGACCTCATCGGCGACTTCCGCGAGGAGCGCGCCTACCAGCTCACCCTGTCGCTGCTGTCGCTCGCCGAACCACCGACGGCGATCTTCACCGCGAACAACCTCACCACGCTGGGCGCGCTCAAGGCGCTGCACGACATGCGGGTGGACGTCCCCGGGCAGATCAGCCTCATCGGCTTCGACGACCTGGACACCGGGCCGCTGCTGCGGCCCCCGCTGACCGTCGTCGACCGCCCGATGACCGAGCAGGGCGTCCTCGCCATGCGGCTGCTGCTGCACCGCTTCGACGACAGCCAGACCCGCGACCTCCCCCGCCGCATCGTCATGGACATAAAGATCATCGAGCGGGCCTCGACCGCCCCGCCCCGGACCCCCAGGAAGGCGGGCAGGACCCGATGACCACGACCGAGTTGCACGGATTCCTGCGCGGTCTGCCGGGTGTGGACCAGGTCGGGGCGGAGGAGCGGGCGGCGCGGCTCGCGTCCCGGTCGATCAAGACGTCGGCGAAGGCCGAGGCGATCGATCTGGCCATCTCGATGGTGGATTTGACCACTTTGGAGGGTGCGGACACCGCCGGGAAGGTGCGGGCGCTGTGCGCCAAGGCCGTCCACCCCGATCCGTCTGATCCTTCGGTGCCGAAGGTCGCGGCGGTGTGCGTGTATCCCGACATGGTGGAGACGGCTGTGGCGGCGTTGGCGGGGTCGGGGGTCGGGGTGGCGTCGGTGGCGACGGCGTTCCCGTCGGGGCGGGCGCCGTTGGAGGCCAAGCTCGCCGACACCCGCGCGGCCGTAC
>NZ_JBEZJL010000140.1:0-15876 GCF_040651755.1 Actinomadura sp. NPDC048394
CGCGGCCGGCCGGGCTCCAAACACCACCTGCTGAGCGACGGCCATGGTATCCCGCTCGCTGTGTCGTTGACCGGTGGGAACCGCAACGACGTCACCCACTTGATGCCGCTGCTGGAGGCGGTGCCACCGGTCCGGGGCCGGATCGGCCGGCCCCGGCGAAGGCCCGGGCGGCTGCCGGCCGACCGCGGCTACGACCACGACAAGTACCGGCGCCCGGTCTGGGCCAAGGGCATCAGACCGGTCATCGCCCGACGCGGCACCCCGCACGGATCGGGACTGGGCCTCCACCGCTACGTCGTCGAACGCACCATCGGCCTGCTGCACTGGTTCCGCCGCCTGCGCATCCGCCGGGAGATCCCCGACGACATCCACGACGACATCCACGAGGCCTTCATGACCCTCGCCGCAGCCATCATCTGCTGGCGACACCTCGTCCGCTGATTCTCTTACGACCTCTAAGGCCGACCGCTCGGCACTCCTTAGCGATGCTTTCGTTCGCTGCCACATCTGTTCGCAGCTTCCTCATCCCCGTCCCCAAGCAAGACACATCAGAACGCTCAATGGCGGCAACGCTGCTCAACCCCGCTCGCTAAAGCCGTCGGCCAGTCGGTTGCTCCTCAAGCCTCGGTACCCCTCGACCGCGTCCATGAACGCCTCGACCTCATGCGCGGAGAACGAGTGCTGGTTGGCCTCGGTCACCATGTACCCGAAGTCGGCGAACGCCAGCAGGGGAAGCCCGCATCTGCGGGTCGAGCATCCGCTCGGCGTCCTGGCGCACCTCGGCCATCATCTTGCCTGGGTCGGCCGGGACCAGCTCGTCGGCATCCGGGTCGAAGAACACCGGATCATCCGGCCCCACCTCCCGGCCGAATTCGGCGCGGAACAACTCCTCCTGCTGCCGCAGCGCATCAGCGACCTGCGGCCCCGCCCGCATCGCCCGGTCTCACCGTGACCTGCCCCTGCGCATCGGTCACCCGCTGCACGAACCGCCGATCACCGGCACGCTGGTCCACCGCGCCGACATGCCGCTCGAACCGCTCCGCCAACCGCTTGGCCCGCCGCCGCTGCTTGACGTCCATCTTCTTTCCCGCCACGCCCACCAGCCTCCACCACAGGTCTGTCCAGTTAACGGGTCTGTCTCGTAGTCGTGGTGACGCTAGGTGTGCGTCTGTGATCACTGGGCGTGTTCGACGTCGACTCTCTTGTGGCAATGGTGTTTTCGGGGCTTGCGGCCGTGGTGGTCGAGGGCGTGTCTGACGACGTTGATGCGGTGCTGATCGCGGCGCGTACCAAGGACGATCGGTGCCCTGCCCGTTGTGCGGGACGCTAACGGCGGAGGTTCACGCCTATCACGGGCGGACGGTGGCGGACGTGCCAGTGGACGGCCGTCGGGTCGTCATGCACCTGCGCGTGCGGCGACTGGTCTGCCGGATTCTAGGGTGCCGACGGCAGACCTTCCGCGAGCAGATCCACGGGCTGCCGGAGCGCCATCGGCATCGGATGGTGTGACTGACCAGCCAACTGTCGGAACTAGCACGGAGTTATGCGGCCGTGCCACGGCCCTTCTTGCTCGTGTCCTGGCCACACCGATCTCGCGCGGTACGGCTCTGCGTCTGCTGCGGCGCCTCCCCGTACCGCAGCAGCCGGTGCCGACAATGATCGGCCTCGACGATTTCGCGTTGCGTCACCGCCACCGCTACGCCATCGATCATCATCGATGCCCAGACCGGCCGACGCGTCGCGGTGCTGCCCGACCGCGAGGCGGCGACGCTGGGGGCCTGGCTGCGTGAAGATCCTGGTGTCCAGGTGGTGTGTCGGGACGGATCTGCCGCCTACGCTGAGGCCCTACGCCGTGCTCTGCCCGAGGCGGTTCAGGTCAGTGACCGGTGGCATCTGTGGCGCAACCTCTGCGACAAGGTCTGCTCGAGGTCCGCGCACGCCGCCTGCTGGGCCGCCATCAACCCAATGCGCCCCGGCGGAGTACGCGAGCAGAGCCCCCTTGAGCGCTGGAACAAGTTCCACGACCTGCTCGGTCACGGCGTTGTCCTGCTCGACTGCGCCCGCCGCCTGGGCCTGGCTCGGAACACCGTCAAACGGGCACCCCGCACGCCTCAACCCACCACACTGCGCATCGCCACGCATACCTACCCTCGTCGATCCCTAGCGCGAACACCTACAAGCCCGCCGCGCCGCCGACCCCGCCTCCTGCAGGAGATCCGGGAACTGGGGTATTCCGGCAGCGCCAACCTGCTGGTCCCCTACCTCAACCAAGGCGGCACCGAAGGCGACCAACCCGTCACCACCGCGCGCCGCGCCAACCGCCTGCTGCTGACCGATCCTCAGCATCTGCGCGCCGAGGACACCGCCCTACAGAGAAAACCGCCGCAGCTTGCTTGGAGATGAGCCAGCTCGCCGCCCTGCTCACCCCCGCCGCGGGAAACGACCGCAAGCTCACCACCTGGATCGCCACCGCGTGCAGCTCTACCTCACCATTACGGATTCACCAACGGCCTCGAACTCGACCGAGCCGCCGTGAACGCCGGCTTCACTCTTCCGCACCACAACGGCAGCGCCGAAGATGTCAACACCCACACCGAACGACTCAGGAGGCAGATGCACGGACACGCAGGCTTCGACCTTCTCCGCCACCGCATCCTCCTCGCGGTGACTCAACCCAGCGTCACCACCGACTACGGGACGGAGCCGACTTTCAGACAGTCCCCCGTGACCGAGTGACCAGCGGGTGCCGAGGCCTCGGTTGAGGCATTGCAGCGATGTGATGGGGACTTGACAGCGTCACTAGTCAACCTCTTCCACGGCACGACCCAAGTAGCCACGCTTCACATACGCTGGGGTTAGGGGACAAGAGACCTAGGGGGGGCTGAAGTATGGAACAGGAGCGGCTGATCGAAACTGCAACCCGGATCTTCGCCGAACTCGGGTACGACGGGGCATCGCTGCAGATGATCGCAGAGGCGGCGGGGGACGACATCCACTCTGTTCGTCAGGTCGCGGAGACCAAGGCCGAGCTCTACCGGCAGGTAATGCAGCGTGCCCACACGGCCGAAGACGAGGCCATGCAAGACGCGGTCGCCCACTTCACACCCGACCGGCAGGGCATCAAGCTCCTTGCGGACGCGTTCCTGGACTTCTTCGCCAGCCACCCACAGGCACTGGCGTTGTGGCAGCACGGGTGGATGGGAGACGCAGCCGACGTGACCGGCGTGGACGTGTTCTATGTGCAACCCCGGTCGACGCAGATCGCTGACAAGATTCGTGACCGGGTACCACCCGACGTCGATCCCGACTACCTGGTGTGGAGCGTGATGTGGTGTGTCTACGGTTTCCTCAACACCGGTGCCGTCCACCAACACGGTGAACTACCACACCGGCACACGCCCAGCAGCGCCCCCCGCCGCACCGACACCCACAGTTTCCAGGCATTCCTGCATGTGATGATCGACCGAATGTTTGCATCGTCGCCCTAGCTGTTAGAGATTGCAACAGAGTGTGTGTGAAGCACGACTTTTGGTGACGGTCGGGTGTGGTGTGGGTGGGTGCGTAACTGCCGGTAGACGGTGGCGTCCATGAGGCGCGCAGGTGAAGTCTGGGGGGCGGCCGATGTCCAGCGCGCTCGCGCGGTGCCGGTCGCGCCAGGCGGCCGATGCGGGTTCGATCAGTTCCCCGCAGGCGTCGGACATGTCGCTGGGGTCGCGGCATTCGTGGGCGATGACAACGGCATAACGCCGCGCCGACGCCTCCGGCCAGAGACGCGGCGCTCAGGCAAGGCAGTCGACACCTCACGGTCACCGCTCCAGGACCGGACATGTCCCTCCGCGGAGACGCAGGCCCCGGTCGGGCAAGAAGGACGACCGGCTCGTGACGGATCCGACCGCTCCGGCCGAGCGTTGAGGTGCAACGGTCCGATGGGTTTCGCTTTGGTCCGGCACGGGCATGCCGACGGCGATCGGCACCCGGCCGATGTCGGCGTCGGGCCGCAGGTGGCCCCATTCTCCAGCCGGGGTTGCCCATGCCGGTTCCGCCCGCTCAGGAAACGTCGGACCGCCTCGCGGCCCATCCACCGCAAGTCATCGGGCGCGCTGCGGTCCCCACGCCACGGGGCCGAGGCGATCGACGAAGATCTCGGTCGGCCCGTCGGCGCCGAGCGTCGCGAGCTTGATGATCGAGTCAGTGCCCTGGGTGATCGTCAGCGCGCCGGTGTGGTTGTTCGTGTCGGTGGCGGCGAAGGTGTGGTTCGCGACCTCTCCCGGAGTGGCCACATTGAACTTGATCTCCGGAAGGGCCTGCGCGTACCGGACGGTGATCATGCTCAGCGCCGCCTTCGACGAGCTGTAGGCGATCTCATGGAGCTTCGAGATGGGCTGCTCCGGATCGGTCACGACCGCGAAGGAACCGCCAGCGCTGGACACCATCACACCGCGAATGGTCCGCCGCCCGCAGTAGGGAAAGGGAGGCGTGGGTAACCTTGATCGTCCCGTACACGTTGATGTTGTAGACGGAGTGGACCTCATCGGCCGTCGCATCGGCAGGGGCAACGCCCCCTCCTGACACTCCTGCGTTGTTGATCAGCACGTCCAGCCGGTCCGTGTACTCGCGGACGAGCCGGACGGCGGCGCCCACCGACTCGTCAGAGGCGACGTCGAGCGGGACCAGCACCACGTTCGCGCCATCAGCGGCCAGCTTGTCGGCGGCGGCCCGTCCTCGGCCCGCGTCACGCGAGCCGAGGAAGACCGTCCACCCCTTCGCCCCGAGCCGCCGGGCCGCCTCGAGCCCCAGTCCCTTGTCGCCGCCGGTGATCAGCACCGAGGTCTGTTCCGCGTTCGTCATGCCTCAACTCTCCTTCGTTGTCGGCTGACGAACAACAGACACCGGCGGCCCGAGCACCGTAACGCGCGCGCTTACGTGAACTGCGCCACAGGGGAACCTTGCAAGAGCACATCGACGCGGCCGTAAGCCGCCGGCGTCGGCCCTCGACCACGATCACGGGGTCGAGGGCCACCCATTGGCGCCAGGGTGTGCTGCCGGTTGTCCACAGGGGGACAGGTCCCCTTTTCGGCGCTACGGCGCAGAACGGCGAGGAAGGTCAAACCGAGCATCGCCGGGTGATGTGACGGTACCGGGCGTGGTAGAGCCGGAACTGATGCTGCGCCAGTCCCGCTTCTTGGTTGGCGGATTCGAAGCATTCCTCGATAGGCCAACGGGAACCGATGACCCGGACCAACTCCGGTAGCCCTCGCTTCCGCGGAGTCTAACGACCTCGTAAAGGGTTGTGGTGGCGGCGGAGTCCTTGATCGTTGGCAAGTCTGGATGGTCCGGTCGGTGGCGCGTGCGGTGGTCGTGGGGAATCGTCGGATCACCGGTCTGTCGCCGGCAGTGCCGGCCGAGTTGGTCGCGGAGGTCGGGCCCGTGTGGCAGGAGCGGCACCAGGCGGTGCTGGCCGCTCGTCCGCGGCGGCGGGCGGTGGGCGCCGGGGCGAAGTACAAACTGGTGTTCGTGGACCGGCTGCTGGCCACGCTGATCCATCTGCGTCACAGGGTGACCCACGATGTGCCGGGGTGCTGGTTTGGCATGAGCCGATCCACCATCACCCGCGCCATCGCCGACGTCCGGCCGCTGCCGGCTGACCGTGGCTGCACTGTCGAGCCGGGAATCCGGCTGCGCACACTGGCCGAGGTGATTCGAACACTTGGGCGCCGGCGGGCAGACCGCGATCATCGACGCCACCGGGGTCAGGGTCCGCCGACCGGCGGCCAAGCAACCGGACCGCAACGCGTTCGTCTCGGGCAAGAACAAGCAGAACGCGATCAAAGCCATGGTGATCACTGACGCCGACGGTCACCTGCTGTTGTGCGGCCAGGCCGAGCCCGGAAGCTGCGCCGACATCACCCAGGCACGCAAGTCGGGCCTGGTCGAGCTACTCGCTGCCGGTCCGCCGGTACAGATTCCGGCCGACGCCGGCTACCAGGGCCTGGGTGCCGATCTCGTCAACACGGCAGCGCCGCAAGAAGAGGCGTTCATTGAACTCGTCGACAAACGTTGCCGGTGGACGGGTACAAATCAGTCTTGGCGGGCTGAACGGCGGGTGTGAGCCCGTATGACTCTGCGATCAGCGTCGTGCCGTGACCGTCTCGTGGCTCACTGCTACATGGAGCTACATGGAGCGGGTGGATGTAGCGTTGAGAGTAGGGTCGTCCTGGGCTTTCTTTCGATGGGAGAGGCGCGCGTCGGAACGGCGCGCGCCTCTGTCGGGAGTCGTGTTGCTGGAGGTTGGGCGCTTTTCTCTCCGCCCTTTGGTGGGCTTCCTGTCGCCCCTGGTTGACTCCGTGATCCCGCGCCCGGCCTCATGGCCGGGGGAGTCTCAGTGGTCGTTGACGAACGTCGAGACGTGGCCTCTCCCACCGTTGCCGACGTAGAAGAGGCCGTACTCGTCGCCCTCGTAGAGGTTGTACGCCCCGCCCTGACTCGCGGTATGGATCACGCAGGGACCGCCGCTGGTCTTGTCTTTGGCCGTGTACGCGTGGCCATGATGGCTGTTTTCGGTGATGTCGTTGACCTTGACGATAGCCGCATGCCCGTTCGCTGACGTGTCGCACACCTTGATCTGGTCACCATGTTCCTTGACGTAGACCTTGACGCCCGTTGCGGAGTACACGTGTTCCCAGCCACCGCCGGAAGCCGGGGGCAACGTGGTGGCGGAGGCGTTGCCAGCGGTTGCCATGATGGCGGCAGTAGTTAGCGCCATGGCCCCTCCGAGGATACGAGCGATACGGAACTGCAAAATAGACTCCCTTTGAGAAATTTAGAGGTAATCAGATTTCGTTGAGTGAAATGTCCGATTGTCCTCCGTCTGCTAGCTCTTTCGTGTGTGGACGTTGAGTAGAACTGTCCGGGCATCAGTCGTCACCGCAATCAATGTGCCGGGAATTCTCGAGAGGTGAGGGCCTCTCCCGCGTCGACCAGTCCGGCCTACTCCCCTCAGGAAGGACAGAGGCACGCCGCCGCGAGGGCCTGGTCCAGGCTGCCGCGGTTGTGGCGGGTGGCCCCGGAGAAGCCTTGGTCGATGTAGACCCGATCGGCCGGACGCCGAGCGCGAGGATCTGCTCGGTCTGGACGACGATGTCCTGCTCTTCGGTGGAGCAGCGGGCGTACCCGACCCGGACGGCACCGGGGGCCTTGCCGGGGGACGTGCCAGAACCGGGAGCGTTCACGGCTTTCACGCGCTCAAATGTTCCGGATAGGGCCCCGTCACCGAGACGGTTCGCGGAACACTCTTGCTGAACACCCCGACCCGCAGCGCCACGCCGGCTGGCGGGTGTTGCGGTAGAGGACCCCCAAACGGAACACCCCCGGTACTTGGTCGCCCGCACCACGCTGATCGACCAGATCCCCGCCACCCATCCCGCCAACCAAAGCTCTGGGTGGACGGCGGTTACCGCAACACATCCTCGAACACCGCTACCGCTGGCATCGACATGCAGATCACCCAACGCCCACCCGGCGGCCACGGCCTCACCGCACTGCCGCGCCGCCCGGCCGTCGAGCGCACCCCGGGCCGGCTCATGCTGGCGGAGACAGCGTACGCGGTCGGGCGGGGGCTCGCCGACCGCGGCATCGAGTTCGTGTGCGTCGGTGGAGGCTCCGGCTTGATGAGGCCGGTGTCGCAGGGCGTGTCGACGGTTGCTGCCGGGTCTACGGCGTCATCCCGCGCTTCATGGTGCAGCCGGAGTGCGGGCGGTTCGGCCGTGAGCCAGACATGGAGACGACTGTCGTGTACAACCATGCACGAACGCAAGGCGCTGATGGCCGAACCAGCGCAGGCCTTTCTCACGCTGCCCGACGGGCTGTGCATGCTCGAGGAGCTTTTCGATGTGTGGACCTGGCAGACGCTGGCGCTGAACGGCAAGCCGATCGGTTTGCTCAACATAGATGGCTTCTGGGAACAGCTCGTCACGCTCCGCCGTGACATCGCAGACATCGGCTTTCTGGAGCACGTCACGATCGACTAGATGGTCGTGGGTGACCATCTCGACGACGTGCTGGATCGGATGGCTTCCGTGGCCGAGGCTTGGCGAGCACGCTGAAGATCGATTACGGCGGCGCGGGCCACAGCATATCTTCGGCGCCGTCCATGCCGCGGTGGCGGCTGCGGAGCGACTCCGGACGGTAGTAGCCCATCCATGGTTTCCGAACTTCTCGAGGTGAGTTCCCGTTATGCCACGCAGACGACACCACGCAAGGGGCATCGTCATGCTCGCCTGCGTGCCGGCCGTCGCGTTCGGACCCGCTGGCTGCCGGTCGCACGACGATCGGCCGCAGGACGATCAGCTGCAGGCCTCCAGGACGGCTGGAGCCGCACCCGTCGGTTCTACTGCGTACCCCGTTCCGCCCGGGGCCGTGTTCGTTGCCCCGGGCGGCGACGACCAGGCCGCCGGCACCAGGCAGGCGCCGCTGCGCACACTCGGCGCGGCCGTGGTGAAGGCGCCCGTCGGAGGGACGATCGTCTTGCGCGGCGGCGTTTACCACGAGAGCGTCAAGGTACCTGAAGGGAAGCAGGTCACCATCCAGTCGGCGCCGCACGAGATCGTGTGGCTTGATGGCAGTACGCCCGTCACCGGATGGCGGCAGGAGAACGGCGCCTGGGTCCGAGGAGGCTGGACCACCCGGCTCGACGCGAGTCCGACCTACACCAAGGGCGCCAAGCCGAGCGATGACCCGGCCTTCCAATTCGTGTCACCCGTCCATCCGATGGCCGCGCATCCGGACCAGCTCTGGGTCGACGGCGCAGCGCAGACCCAGGTCGGGTCACTTGCGGAGGTCAGGAAGGGCACGTTCTACGTGGACGAAACCGCCCAGCGTCTCTACATGGGCACTGACCCACGGGGACACGACGTCCGCGCGAGCACGCTCGGCAAGGCTCTCACCCTGCGAGCGGACAATTCGGCGCTCCGCGGCATCGGCGTCCGCCGCTACGCCACTTCGCTCCCCGAACTGGGCAGTGTGAGGATCACCGGCCAAGGCGCCACGCTGGAGAACGTTACGGTGACCGGCTCCGCGACGACCGGCCTCAGTGTGACCGGCACGAGCGCCCGCATCCGGCACGTCACCACTTCCGGCAACGGAATGCTCGGAGTGCACGGCAACTACGCCGACGATCTGCGGATGGAATCGGTGCGCACCGAGCACAACAACCTGGAGCACTTCCAGTACGCGCCGGTCTCGGGCGGCATGAAGATCACCCGGTCCCGGCGGGTCGCGCTGATCGACAGTGTGGTCGCCGACAACCTCGGCAAGGGCGTCTGGCTGGACGAGTCGGTCTACGACATCACGATCACGGGTGATCAGATCCTGCGCAACGCCGACCACGGCGTCTCCCTGGAACTGAGCGCGAAGGCGGTCGTCGCCCGCAATGTCTTCACCGGCAACGTCAATGACGGCCTTAACGTGAACAACACCTCGGACGTGCGGATCGAGAAGAACACGATGTCCGGGAACGGGCGCACCATCGAGCTCGTGCAGGACTCGCGAACCCCGGGCGACCCGCGCGTTCCCGGTCGGGATCCACGGAACGCCGTTCCGGATCCCGCGATGACATGGCGGATCGAAAAGATCACCATCCGCGGCAACAGACTTTCCCGCCCCCGGCCGGGCACCCCTTGCCTGCTCTGCATCCGAGGCGTGGTCCGCAGAAAGCCCGGCGGCGCCATGGGTGTCTTGGCCGACGGGAACGTCTACGTCCGCTCCGATCCCAGTACACCGCGGTCGCTCATCTCATGGTCGGGCCCGGCCGGGCCGGCGACGGAGTTCCAGAAACTCGCCCAGTTTCGTTCGGTCACGGGTCAGGAGACGCATGGCAGGGTCGAAGGCGACTGAACCCATCGCCAGGGGCTGCACCTCCGAACCATGACCGGACGGTCAGGCATGTGCGCTCAGGACTCGCATGGTGAGTGCGCTCTGGACCACGACAAGGAAAGAAAGAATGCAGAGCAAGTCTCGTGTCGGTGCGATTTCGCCGCTGCTTCACTTCCGGCGGATAGGGCCATCATGGCCGCGGCGCCCGCCGCGAATGCCAGTGGTTTCACATTCGAACATATTTCGAATCCCGACCCGCCGTACAAGAACTATTCGATCGCGGCCTACTGCGACGGCCGCTACGCTGGCAGGGCCGAGCGGAACGGCATGTCCTGGGATTGGTTACCCCGGTGACGCACTCCGCGCAGGGGACAAGAAGTAATTGGCCCTCGTATCCTCGTATACGCCCTGCGCTACTGTGCTCCGTCCCATCTGCGTCATGGTTTTCTCTTAGCCGGTGACCGCCTCCGTAACCCATCCTCGAGGAAAGGTATGACGAGCCGCTTCTTACGATCGTCCCACGCGGATCGTATTGTGCTGGCCTCGGTCACTGTGGGTACCGTGGTCAGTGCGTTCGTTGCCGTATTGCTGCTTGTCTCGATCAATGGGCATGGTGATCGAGCGTCCGCCGAGGGAGGTGGCGAGGCCACCGGTGCAGTGAAGGACAAGCCGCTGAAGTTGACGCCCTGGTCGCTGCCGTATGCGGACGGGCAATGGTCGATCACGTCCGACTCGTTGCGCGGGACGCTCTTCACCGGCGCGACCGTGGTCCGCGCGCTGGCCGACCGTCTCGTTGCCATGGACGTGGCCACCGGGCGTCGGCTGTGGGAGAGGCGCTTGCCGGCCACGCTGTGCCAGGCATCGACGATCGCCGACAGCGGACTCGGGATCGTCGCGTACGGAAGCGAGGAGGACTGCGGCACCGTCGCAGGGGTCGACCTCCACACCGGCAGGATCAGGTGGACGCGCTTCCTGCCCATCGACGACTCGACGATCAACAATGGGGAGCCCCAACTGGCACGCAGCGGCGACACCGTGGTGGCGGCGATGGAGCACCACCGGACGACCGCGTTCCGTGTGAGTGACGGCACGCAACTGTGGACGGAGACCGCGGCTCTCTACGGAGGAGGGGACTGCTACACCAACTCCTACACTGGTGGCCGCCGGCTCGTGCGGCTCGTATCATGCGTCACCAGCGGTTTCCACAGGCATGTGGTGGAACAGGTAGATCCGGGGACGGGCCGGACGCAATGGACCTTCCGGCTCCGCCGACCCGGGCTGCTCAAAGGTGTTCTGAGCACCGATCCGATCGTCGTCGACGATGAGGACCGTTCCGACAAGGCCCATCTGATGGTTCTCAGCGACCAGGGCACCGTGCGCACGGCCCTCGCCGAGGGCCCCGAGCACTCAGGACATCACCGAGTGGACGGGAACCCGTCCAGCAACATCCTGATCAGCGGAGACACGGTGGCGGTGGCGATGGAGCCCGAGGACGACGCCTCCACTGAGCAGAACACGATCGTGGCGTGGTCCATCACTTCGGGAAAGCGCCTGTGGGGGATTCGCGGAAGCAGCGACATGACGCGCCTGCACCCGGTTCCCTCAACCGCCGGTGGGTTGCTCGCCTATGCCGTCGGCCGGGTCAACGAGCGACCACAGCTGGTCCGTATCGATCCCACCAGCGGACAGCAGACCGTCGTCCGCCAGTACGATCCGGCGGTCGCGTGGGTAGGCACCGAACCGGTGCCGGCGCTTTACCGAGGTGTTCTCTTCGTCACCTGCGGTGGACTCGGCGTCGGCGGCCCAACCTCCACAGACCATGCCCTGGTCGCGCTCCCGGGCCTGTGATCGGGGCGAAGCGGGCACCGTTAGATCCGAAGCGGCGGGCTGCCGGGGGAGCCGGTGGCTGGACTGTCGCTCAGGAGGTCTTACTGAAACTGCAGGGTGACACACGGTTTGGCCGCGGGCTTGCGTGAGGCCCGGTCGGATGGGCCCGCACGACGGGGTCCGCCCGACGGGAGGGTGTCCGTGAACCGGCGAGGGAAGGGCGCGGGCCCGTACGCGGCTGGCCGGGAGGACGGCGGCCGTTCTGACCGTCGTCGCGCTGCTGGCGACGCTGCTCGGCATCGGCCAGATCGATCACGCGATCGCCGCCTCCGACGGTAGCGCCTGGCTGTGAAGCCGGGTGACGGGCGAGGCGGGACGGGTCAACCCCGACAGCGGCCGGGTCGAGCAGCGCTGCGAGGTACCCGATGCCCGCGGCCACCAGGTGCAGGTAACCGAGAATGATCAGAGCTCGATCTGACCGGCCCTGGATCTCCGGGCGTGCGGACATCGGCACGCGGGCTGCGATCCGCACCTGGCGATGGGAGCGACCGCCGCGGTCGTGATCGAGTGTGCTTCCGGCATGGTGCGGGTGTTGGATCCGACCACGTTGCGTTCGGTGGGTTCTCTTCTTCAGTTACCCGGCCCGTTGGCAGGCGGCGAGTTCGATGGCTCCGGGCAGCTGTGGGTCGCGCGCTGGCCCGGCAGGGCGCCGTCGCGGCGTTGGAGGTCACGGTCAATGGCGCTTCCGTGGCCCATGCCGTCGAGGTCACGGCCCCCGACAGCGCCCTTGTGCTGTGCGTGCTCGACCAAGGCGCCCTCGTCGTCGACCGCAGCGACCGTGATCTGGTGCTCGTCACCGGCAAGCACATCTGCCGGGTCGCCGCGCCGGTCCCGCTCGCCGGAGCGCTCGTACCCAAACGCACCTTCGCGCGCTGGCCGCGGTCACTGTTCTCAACACTGGTCGCTGGACCCCGCACGCACGCGCGTAGGGTCGTTTCTGTTGCGTGATCCCGTCGTGCCGTTCACGGGCAAGGTCCACGTGCTGGCGCGGGAATCCGGGCAGGTGCGGGTCCTTGACCCGGCAGGACGCGAGACCGGTGTGCTGTACCTGCTCGAAGGACGTGATGATCTGGAACTCCGAGTCCGCGAGAACAACCTGTTCGTCAACGCGCCGGGGAGCGGGTACGCCCTGGTCGTCGGAACCGACGGCCGGCCACGGACGGTGGGCAAGTACGGGCCGGGGCCGCCCGGCTGCGCCCGGCGGCGGAAACGGTCCGCCGCCCGTGCCAGCACGCCCGCGTCGTTCATCTTCCCGCCACCGTCGGACGCACTCTCCTCGAGCGGCGATCCATCCCGCGGGACCACGGTCCCGATGTGGCGACGGCGGCACCGGCGGTGACACGGGAGGCGATGGCGCGGCTGTCGACCTGGGCGTCTCCGCAAGTCTGGAAGCGTGCCCGGGCGAACGCTCCGCTTGCAAGTGTTGACGGGTCGTTTCGGTCCCGGCGATCAGTTTGGCCGCACTGAACGCCCCGGCGAGCACTATGGCGGCCACGGCAGTCAGCACGAGCCTGCGGCGCCGGCGCGAGGACACGGCCCTGAGCCGAGCGCTCATCGCCGGGGGGGAAGGGCCCGGGAGCCACCCATCCCGGTATGAGTTCCTGAACGGCGGACGGCGCGCAACGTCCGCGGCCTCACCGGGGCGCCGAGCAGACATCGTTGCAGAGAACGCCCCAAGGTTCCGGTGGGGGTTCGGCACCGGTTTCGGTTATACGGGACAGAGCGTTTCCAGCAGGTCCGCCATGCTCATCGGTTTCGTGCCGGCGATGACTCCCGGGCCGAAGACGTCGCCGTGTCCGGCGAAGAACGCGTGGACACGGTGAACCCGCTCGCCGCAAGCCCGTCGGCCAGTAGAGGGCCCTTGCGCCGGGGATGTCCTCATCGTCTTCCGGGGCGAGCAGGAACGCGGCCGAAGAAAAAATCTCGCCGCCCTTGGATAGACCTCGGAGAGGTGACGCGGAATCGACATCGAATACGGTCATGAACACTCGAGTGCTTGGTATTTATCGGGGGAGACGTGGGTGTCATGGCGCGACCATATGGGATGCGATACATCTACCCACGTCACTCTGCGAAAAGTCGTCTGGGTTTCGCCAGAAGCTTTCTGAAGGCTGTTGAATCGTTCTGCGCGTTGGTGTCTGCGGCATAGAGATAGGTGGCGGAGCCGACCGTGCGCGTGTAAGTGCGGATCGCAACGGTGTAGGCGCTGCTGTTGGCGATGTCGATGCCGGTGAAGAGGATCTGGTCTCGCTCTCGACCCAGTTGCCACTGGGCCGTGGGGAAGCCATTGGTAAGCTCGCTGACGAGTATTCTGGCGGTGTACCCGGTGGCGCTCCTGGCCATGACATAAAGGTATTGTGGGAGGTCGTTGCATCCAGTTCCTGACCGACCCGCCCGGCCGACCTGGGCTTCGCCGGTGCTGCCCAGCCCGACGCACGACCCCACCGCTGCCCGCATCCATGGCGTCATCGACGCGCTCACCAGCCGGTCGATCGTCTGTTACACCGACAAGGGACACGTCGGGGCGGGCGACGGGATCGGGATGCCCTATAAGCGCCGAAAGTGCCGCCCGCTCGGCAAATGCAAGAAGCTGTTCAACCGGAGCCACGCCCAGGTCAGCACGCCCGGCGAGCAGGGCGCCGCCACCCTCAAAAGCTGATCATAGATTCCGCGAAGCGCCGCTTCATGGAGAACTGCGGGGACTTGAACATCTCTGGCCCGGCTGCGGCCGACCTGGATCGGCTCAGAAGGGCTCGCTTGCCCCCTGTGCGTCACAGGATTGCAGACCCGCCCTCCGGTCTTGGAGATCGCGCAGCGGCTGAGGCTCAAGCCAGTCCGGATCCGTGGGGCGTTGGGCGACGTCTGCTCGCGGCTGGCCAAGCGGTCTACGACCGACACGTCCGGTGATTCTCCTCGGCTGTTGCCGATCGGGCAGCGCTCCCGACAGTAGGGATGAGGCAAGGAACCATGGATCCGGGCGATCGAATCCCAACACTGATCTCGGGGAAACCGGGTTGTCGCTCGGGATCTGCCGGCAGTTGTGAACGAGAGGGGTTCTGCATGAAGCATGCATACGGACAGAGCGATCAGCATCGGAGTCCGGAAGTTCAGCGAGAGAGCATGGAAACCGCTGAACGGTCAGAACTCAAAGTCTTTTCCTCTGTGAGCGTTTCTGGCGGGACTGAGGGTGACCGGGCCGAGGACGAGATGCCCGCGCGAGTGACCGCTGTCGAGCATCGCATGGTCACCGGTACCTGGGAGGTGACGACGCGTTGGCCGACGATGATCACCGGCGGACCCGTTGAACTCGTCATCAGGGCCAGCCGGGAGGCGAACCCCGAGTCGGTCGAGCGGGGAATCACGGTTGACACATTGCGTTCGATCCCACTGGCGAAGATGACTAGGGACGCCCAGGAGATGCTGAACTTGATGCAGAAAATGGAAAGAGAGTGTAATCTTTCTGAAGTGATCGAGGGGATGGCTAGCCAGATAAACTGTGCGGTACGGTCAGTGCCTCGGCCTGGGCGAGCGGGACGGTCGGACGACTTTTTCGCCCTGGTGGCTGCCTTGTACTCATGGTACGTCGACCTGGGGTATCCGAATCCCGTGCGGAAAATGGAAGACATTATCGGATGCAATTGGCGTGCGGTTGCGAACTGGGTTCGGCTAGCCAGGGTGAAGGGTATGCTCACCGAAGTGTCTCCTGGGCGGCGGGGTGGCCTGCTGACAACCAAGGCGATGCGCATCCTTGAATCTCAAGGCTACCATTTCAACGAAATTTTCGGGCAATATTTTCTGGTTGCACGCTGACCTCGCATGCATCTTCAGGTCGAAGACCTCTCAGTGAACCTTTTTCAGTGTGATGCGGTCTCGCGGAGTTGCAGGTGGCTTTGGCGAGGTGGCCGGCGCGGTGGGGGCAGCAGCGCAGTTTCCGTAGGATTCTCCATGACGTGAGTTGGGCGTTCGCGCGTTCGCCGGGTGCGCGGAGCGTGGCGTGTGCGCGGTTGGCGTCCTTTTGCGGCTGGGGCTTGTCGCGTCCCTTGTAGGGCGTGAGGATGTGCGCGCCGGCGCCCTGGTAGGCCTTGTCGGCCAGCACGAGCAGGCCGGTGGCGGCCAGGG